>NZ_JAYGHR010000070.1:0-114365 GCF_034932365.1 Limnoraphis robusta BA-68 BA1
GCGTAAGACTATCTCAGGATAGCAGCACCCAAAGAAGCGCTAACCCGCCAGAATTTAAGCAGCTATCAATTTTTGATCTGCTTAAATAGATGGAATCACCGTCCGTTCACGGCGGTGAGGATGTCAAAAGAAAATATACTTGCCGAGTTAACCCCACGAAAACAATTATTTTTTCAAAGATTCATTGATACTTATAAAAATAAATGGTCTAGTCGGTTGGGTTGACGGCGGAAACCTAACTAATACCGATGAAGTTGAATGAAGTAAAGTAGAGACTAAAAAACCCGGTTTCTTCTACGGCTTCAGAAAATCGGCGATGTGTATTATTAAAGAAACCGGGTTTTTGGCTTGTAGTCGGTTGGGTTGACGGAGGAAACCTAACTAATACCGATGAAGTTGGGTTGCGTTAGCACTTAACCCAACCTACAAAAATCAATGGTCTAGTAGGTTGGGTTGACGGAGGAAACCCAACTAATACCGATGAAGTTGAATGAAGTAAAGTAGAGACGAAAAAACCCGGTTTCTTCTACGCTAATACCGATGAAGTTGGGTTGCCTTAGCACTTAACCCAACCTACAAAAATCAATGGTCTAGTAGGTTGGGTTGACGGAGGAAACCTAACTAATACCGATGAAGTTGAATGAAGTAAAGTAGAGACGAAAAAACCCGATTTCTTCTACGCTAATACCGATGAAGTTGGGTTGCGTTAGCACTTAACCCAACCTACAAACATCAATGGTCTAGTAGTCTAGTAGGTTGGGTTGACGGAGGAAACCCAACTAATACCGATGAAGTTGAATGAAGTAAAGTAGAGACGAAAAAACCCGGTTTCTTCTACGCTAATACCGATGAAGTTGGGTTGCGTTAGCACTTAACCCAACCTACAAACATCAATGGTCTAGTTGGAAGACAGCAATTTTGAGAGTGCTGTTTTTAGCATTTCAACGGCTCGATCAATTTCCGCTTCTGTTACAATTAAAGGCGGAACAAACCGCAACACTTTCGGGCCAGCCGGAACCAAAAGCAAACCTTCAGCCATCGCCGCTTTTACCACTTCAATAGAAGTTAATTCAGCCTCAGCATTCAGTTCCAAACCATTAATTAAACCCCAACCCCGCACATCTACAATTAAATCAGGATATTGAGCTGCAATTAACTGAAGTTGACTGCGAAGTTGTTCACCCCGTTGTTGAACATTCGCCAGAAGATTCTCACGTTCTACCGTTTGACAAACACACAATGCGACTGAACAAGCAAAGGGATTTCCGCCAAAGGTACTCGCATGATTTCCCGGTTCAAACACATCGCAAAACGACTTACACAACATCGCCCCGATGGGAATTCCGCCGCCTAAACCTTTCGCTGAGGTGAAAATATCTGGTTCAATTCCCAGGTTTTCATATCCCCACAGTTTACCACTGCGACCCATTCCCACCTGCACTTCATCAAGAATCAACAAAATGCCTTTTTCGGTGCAGATTTCCCGAACTCTCTGGAAATAAGCCAAATCTCCCGGACGAACTCCCCCTTCGCCTTGAAGCGCTTCTAACAGAATAGCCGTAACTCGGCGTTCATCGCGATCAACTTCAGCAATCATCGCTTCTAGGGCGGTAATATCGTTATAAGGCACATAGACAAAGCCCGGAACGAGGGGGCTAAAGCCTTTTTGATATTTCGGTTGTCCAGTAGCAGTAATCGTGGCTAAGGTGCGACCATGAAAGCTAGCATGAGCCGTAATAATTACCGGATCAGCAATATTTAACTTGTCGTGAGCGTACTTGCGAGCCAGTTTAATCGCCCCTTCATTCGCTTCGGCACCGGAGTTGCAAAAGAAGACTTTATCGGCGCAAGAATGAGCCGTAAGCCACTGGGCGAGTTCTCCTTGGGAGGGAACATAATACAAGTTGGAAACGTGATGCAGCGTCTTTATTTGCCGGGTAACGGTATCAATCAACGCCGGATGCGCGTGTCCGAGTGTACAAGTGGCAATTCCCGCTACAAAATCTAAATATTCTCGTCCGTCGGTGTCCCACAGGCGACAGCCCTCACCTCGTTCTAGGGCGAGGGGAAAACGCCCATAGGTATTCATCACATGAGCGTTAAACTCATCAGGACTGAAGGGCGTTGTATCGGTCGTTGTAGAATCTTTAAATAGCGTCTCTAAGCTCACAGCGAACTCCTAAAATCTTAGCTTTAGTTTCTATCCTGACCTTGATCTTAGGCGAAAAACTGAGATTGAGGGGGTGAAAATTGATTGAAAAATGCTTAACATCGTCAACGTTTGCTGACGTCATTCATTGAAAAGGCTATAGATTTATTTGTAGACCTCTAAATTCTAAACTCAGGCGGTAACTCATTGGGATCGCGAATTTTTCCCCATCCCGGTGAAGCTTCTGCCGAACGAATAATATAGGCAGCTAACTTTTCAGCTTGCGGTTGGGGTATCCAGGTTTCGGAGATTTGACGACACCAATAGTTCGTATCGCTACCATCGAAGCTCAGAGGATATCGAAAATAGCTGATTAAACTTTTGATGTTATCACGAGGCGGAGTTGCCGCTTTCAGGTCTTTGAGAGATAAAGAGACATCCGGGTAAGGAATGGTGACTCCCCCAGCATGACAATTGAGACAACTTGCCTCAAACAGTATTTTACCTGTTGTTAGATCTTCGGCGGAAAATTGCTGAGTATGACCTTGATTATCGGCAGGTATTTCTACAGGCTGACTGGCTAAATAGCGACGCACATAAGGATCAACTCCATCGGCTAAAACCGGGGAATGAACCATAAACATTCCTAGTCCAATCAGTAAAAAAATCAGTAAAGAATTCAGAAATTTTTGAAATCGCATTGAGTCTGGATAGAGTTGAGTTTGCCCAAAAAAAATCAAAACATTCAGACTTCAGACTTTAGACCTTAGATCAGCCAACTTTTCCCCCTCAGATCACTCATCAGACGTGAAAATCCCAACTGCCTCTAAAACCCAAAATCCGAAGTCTAAAACTGCATTGTTATCTCAAATTAACGCAGGTATTTACCGCCACCCCACTGATCACCCCGAATTTTGGGTTCTAGCAAAATGTAACCCGCAATGGCGTACAGATCATCCTCAGTCAGATTTCTCATCTTCGGATAAATATCAGCACTCTTGGTACTCGGGTGTAATTCAGCAATTTCGTCAAACCCATCATAGGTCGTGGGGTTTTGCATATAGTCTATCAAGGCCTCAATATTATTCCGAGAAGGAACAGCACCGGAGAGCGCTTTGGGACTCAAGTTGACATCAGGATTGGTTTTTGTTACCCCTAAAGCATGACATTGAGCGCAAGCATAGTTAAACAGTTGTTTACCCTGTTTAACCTCTTTTAAACTCAGAACAGTTTGATCTCCTTGTTCGTTGAGGGGAAAAGTCCGTAGGTCTTCTGTCAGTTCGAGTGCGCTTGCACTATTGACAAACATTTGAAACGTGAAAAATACAGTGGCTACAGCCAGCCAAATGTATCTTTTGATCATAATTCTCCTTAACCTTATGTTAGTTATGGAACTTTGTAATACAGAGCGACTTCATCTGAAAGTTGTGGGTTGAGTCTCAACTGTTTGATAACTCGCACCCAACCAGAGAATGTCATGGATCAATCATCCTCTAGGATGTCTCTTTGGTCAAAAGTTTGATCGCTTGTCCTGTTAAACTCATCTCTGAGTTCAGCAAGGGTTAGTCTTGCTTTGTCAAATCTTCTTTTTGTTGGCGTGCCATAATTTCTGACATAATTGCCTTAGCATCCTCTAAAGCCAAACGGGTTTGAGGGTGTTTGTAAGCAATTCCCAACTGATCGCATAGATTGAGTACCGCTTCGACTGGGAGATTGTAATCCTCCGCAATTTCTGCTATGGACAGGTCTGCAAAACCCATGAGATTTGGTTCCAACAGATTTGAATCAAATTAATTATAGGAACTCTTGGTAACTCTGAAAACCCGTTCTCACTAATACTTCGCTTTCTTGAGTGTTGGACTCAGGCGTGATCGCCTAGAGCGTTTCACTGACTCGCCTCGTCACCCCCGGGTAAATTTCTTTTCCCTCAAGGCAGTTTAACCCGCCGCAGGTTTACGGTTTCGGCTGAACTGAGGTTTAAGCATCGGTACTGATAGAATTGCGATCGCTCACGGCTGAACTCAAAGGTTTAGCGTCAGAGCGACTCGCCAGATAGTGAGCGGGTTTTTGAGGAAGACGATGAAAGCGAACCAACTGAGCTAAAGTTTTCTTAAGCTGAGGACGAGGAACAATCTGATCCACAAAGCCATGAGCCAACAGATATTCAGAAGTCTGAAAATTATCAGGAAGCTTTTCTCTGAGGGTTTGTTCGATAACTCGTCGTCCCGCAAAACCAATTGTCGCCTTGGGTTCAGCCAGGATGACATCACCCAACATCGCAAAACTCGCCGTTACCCCTCCGGTGGTTGGATGGGTTAAAACCGGAACATAGAGTAATTTAGCCTCTCGGTGATGCTCTAACGCGCCCGAAATTTTCGCCATCTGCATCAGACTCAACATTCCCTCCTGCATTCTTGCTCCTCCCGAAGCACAAATAATGATTACGGGATATCGTTCTTGAGTGGCGTGTTCGATCAGGCGAGTTAGTTTTTCACCGACGACTGAACCCATGCTTCCCCCCATAAACTGGAAGTCCATCACCCCAAGCGCTACAGGTTCACCGTCCATTAAACCGATACCCGTTTGTACCGCATCAGTTTGGCCCGTTTTTTCGCGGTAATCTCGCAGGCGATCGCTATAAGGTTTGCGATCGCGGAATTTCAGGGCATCAATCGCGTACAATTTGGCATTGAGCGGCATCCAAGTCTGAGCATCAATGAGCTGTTGAATGCGTTCGTCACTGTTAACCGACATATGATGACCACATTCCAAGCAAACTCGCAGATTTACTTGTAAGTCTTTGGTGTAGGTCAATGCACCACAATGTTCACACTTTACCCAGAGTCCATCAGCTATTTCCCGCTCTTGTCGCTCTGGGCCGATCTGAACTGACTTTTGTCGATTTGCAAACCAATCAAATAGAGACATTAAAAGAGTTTTTTCGGTTAGATTTTGGATCTCAAGCGTGAGGCTGTCTGAAACGTCAGTTTACCTCATTATTCTTTCTAAAATATCATTTGCGATATAACGATCTGTTTCATTGATCAGTTTTCCGGTTTAATCGGCTGATTCTGATTCCTCTTCGATCGGACTGAGGAGCAAACGAGCCGCCCACTGATGCACTGAATGAACTTGTAATGCAGCCGGACTCCCCATACCCATGTAAGACGTTAGACCTAAGTCTACAATTCGGGTGGGAATTCCATGAGCGGCTAACACTTGTTGCATCAATTCAGCTTCCCATCGCATGGGTGTTGTTCTGAGCGTAATCCAAGACATAACCCGTTGACCTTAGAAAGCGGGGAAAAATAGATTGAGATAGGCTGATAATATTGTCTCACCCCACAGGGCTGTTAAACCAGCAGCCAGGGCTAAAAACGGGCCAAATGCCATCGGTTGTCGTCGATCTAACCAACCCAGTGCGATCGCCCCACCCCCGACAAACGCCCCCAACACACAAGCAATAAATCCCGCTAGCAGCAAATATTTCCAGCCTAACCAAGCCCCCATCAAAGCCGCTAATTTGCTATCTCCAGCCCCCATCGCTGTTTGTCCCAGGGCAAGCGATCCCAAAAAAGCAAGAATATCTAATAACCATAACCCCAAAACCGCTCCAAATATCCCGCCCATCAAAGATCGACTCACCAGAGCAACGTTCAACCCTTGTTCCCAAGCTAGAGCCATTTGAAAACCAAGTCCTGCGACTAATCCCGATTGGGTGAGACAATTGGGTAAAGTCAGCGTATCGAGATCAATAAAAGCCAGAGCCACTAACCAACTGAATAACGCCCAATATCCGACGATTTCCACCCCCGTTTGAGAATTCCCCAACACCAGTAAAAAAAGTAGCCCTGTTGCGGCTTCAACGAGGGGATAACGCACAGAAATGGGAGCATGACAATGTTTACAACGTCCTCGTAGCCCCAACCAACCGAATACCGGAACATTTTCAACCGGACTCAGAGGAGTTAGACAATGAGGACAGCGTGAAGGTGGCCTGAGTAGGGATAAACCCGCCGGAATTCGATAAATGACCACATTTAGGAAGCTGCCAATCGAAGCTCCCAGAACGAATACAATTAAGTTAATGAACCCCGTCAGTAAGATATCCATAGGCAACAAGCACTCTGAAGTCAGAAGTCAGGAAAAAACGGGTCACTGAAAAGACTGTTCCCTGTTTAAGACAGTTCCGAGTCAATGTTATCGAGGGGAATAAACCGCTCTCCGGGTAACAAAATCGGTCGAGCGGAGAACGTTAACAAGCCGCGATAGGTGATCGGATGAATGATCACGCCAGAGGGTCGTCGCATTTGTCGGGCGTGAACTTGAAGATAAGCCAGGTAAATTCGCCGAGCCGCTTGCAATAAATCAGGTTCAAGCCAGCTTTGAGGGCTTTGAGAAACCCAGGAACCTTTAGGTTGAGGCTGAGAAGCATAGACCACAGGACACTCTTCCAAGTGTTAATCTTTTGTATGGGAGTTGCAAATTTTGCTATTAGCAATCATAGGACGATTTTTCAATTATCCTGAAAGAGAGTGGTTGATTAATGGGGTTATTCTAGTTTGTCCTTTGCTCTCGAAACCATTTCCGTTCCTATTTTCCAAGCCGATGTCCAATCAATCTGACGCTTCACCACTACCCACATCCCTGCGTAGAGTCGCCTTTGCGCTTCGTCGAGCCGGTTGGATTAGCTTTTGGGTTCAGCTCGTCCTAGCGGTTGTTTCTGCTATTATTCTGCTGTTTGCTATTTTAGTCGCCAATCAAACTTCTTCTCCAAGTGGAAGTTCAGGAGTGGAAGGAGGCTTATTTTTTGCCTTAGGGGGTTTGGCTGTATTAGGATTTAGTGCTTATCGGGCTTTTTATCACACTCGCTTGAGCAAACAACTGCGTGGACCTGCTCCAGGCCGGCCGAGTCGGGGCGAGACCATTAAGCAAATACGGGTCAGCTTAATTGCGAATATGCTTGGGATGCTACTGACACTTATCGGATCTGAGGCGATTAACGGTATTCTTTTGGCGAAGGCGGTTTCTCAACCGAGGGGGATTTTAGACGCTTCAGTGAACCTACGAGAGTTTATTCAACCGCTTGATATTTTTATTGTTCTCGCTAATACTCATACTATCGTTGCCCATTTTGTCGGGATTGTCGGAGCAATCTGGTTAATTGAACAAATCTACAAAGAATGATTTGTAGCTTGTACATTGGTTCACGGCTGGGGAGATTGACCCGATAGACTATTTAACAAAGCCAACCAGGCAAAGCTTAGGGATTGAGATGATTGTCCAACTCAAGTTCTTAATCCAACGCCATTCAGTCCCTAATTTTGTAACTTTCCTGACCTCCGGGACTGCCCATTTCTTCTATAATAGTGGTGTCTGCATCCGGAATCAGGAGCAGGCAATAGAAAATGTGACTCAGATGGTATTGTACTGAGTAACAACAAACAATTCAATATGGAACTAAACTCCGAAACGGGTATCGGCCTGATCGAGCCGAACGTTGTTGAAGTTTCACCGGAACACTTGCGCTCTCTGTTAACTTTAATTGAGACCGAACTGCACCACAGTCAAGTCTATCAGATTGCTTTAGCTAATCTGCAAAAAATTCTAGGAGATGCAGCCCCCAAAGGTGAGATTCTGCTCAACGCAGTCGGTCGGGAAGGGATTCAACTGGCTCTCAAACAACTATTAATTCGCCAGAGTCAAACTATAGTACAAACAGTTGCAAAAGACAACTACTCGAACTCTGTTGCCCATTCATCCTCAAGCCCAACAGAACAAGCGGCTCTACAGTCTTGGGAGTCTGCTCCGTTGTTATCCCAGCAGTCAGACTTGTCTTCTTCGCTCCAAGAAGTTTCTGTGATCTCGTCGGGTGGGGAAGCTGTTTCTAATGGGGTTCATTCTTATTCTGTCGCATCAGAATTTGATCAAACCTCATCTGAGGAAACCCTAGACTCTCACTCAGCCAAGGATGAGGCTAGTGTTCAGAAGCAGAACAAGCGCAAAAAAAGATTAACAGAAGCAGAATTAGCAGCCCAAGCCGCAGAAAAACGAGAAGCTTGTCTGCGTCAGGTGGGTCAAGAGTTACGACAAGCGCGTGAAGCTCTTTCTGTGTCTCTCACACAGCTTCACCGTCAAACCCTCGTTCCTCTGTCTCATCTGCGAGCTTTGGAAACGGGTCAAATTGAAGAGTTACCGGAAGATGTCTACTTGCGGGGGTTTATTTGTCGTTTAGGGAATGCTCTGGGACTCAATGGCACCGCGATGGCGGCTTCTATCCCTACTCCTGACCCTTTACAACATTTGATGCCTACATGGTCAAAAGCAGAACTTGATTCTAATTTTTATCTCAATTCTGTTCATCTCTATTTGGGTTATGCGGCTATTCTGGCGGGGTCTTTAGGCGGTATTGCTTGGCTGTCTCAACAGTCTATACCTGAAACCACAATTCCTCCAGAAATGCAGAAACTTCTGCAAGAAAATGAGCCTCAGTCTCGTCATCGTCAACATCACTCTGAGTCTAAAGCTTCATCCAAGCCCGGTTTGGCGTCGGCTGAAATGGGGGTGGTTCTGGGTGCTGATATTGCTCCTCCCCAGGCGATGGATACAGACCTGATGCCCCAGGAAATGACCAGTATGGGGTTCGGTAGCTACCAACCAGAAGGATAAGGGGAGAATGGGGAAGTTTCTTCTCCCCTCTTTTGAGTATAAAAATTGTTGTATAGAAATAGGCAATCTTGCAATCTTGCACTGCTGCAAAATCTGGTGACTCTCTTACAAACTTTGCTAAGATTGCAAAGTTCCTTCTTGACGGAAACCGCCTGTCTTGGGCAGCATTCCCTCTCTTGCAAACTTCGCTAAGATTGCGAACTAAGTCTCGCCGGAAACCGCCGGGCCGCAAGGAAAGCGCTCTCGACGGAAACCGCCAAGTCGCGAGTTTGCGCTGGCGCCCGCAGGTGGCGCGGGGTCTGCCCGCAAGATCGGACTTTGCGCTACCGACTATTCCGCGCCCGTCGCAAGGCAAGCGCTGATAATTGATAACTGAAAAAACGGGTAGGGGCAATTCATCAATTACCCCTACAACTGTTATAGCACTACGCATAACGGTTAGGACATTGGTAAATGCTGAAAATATTTTCTGCTGGCACTTTTGCCTCTTGCCTGTTGCCTTTTGCCTAGCGCGTAGCGCTATAACTGTCTCCCCCGACACCCCCGCGCTCATCTGTAGCAAATATTATAGTATTTCAGATCAGAACTTATTTCAAAACCCTACACCCCAGAAACCCGATTTCTTCTCCTTAAAAATCTAGGGAGTTAAATTGGCGGGTAATGCTTCCCAGAAAGGTTGCTTTGAAGCTTCACGAGTTGTATTGATTCCGGTGTAAACATCACCTTTGAGTTCCTGATAGTAACTATCATCCAGGAAGTTAATATTCATTCCCGAAATCGCTAACCGTCTTTTGAAATATTCCTGAGTGTAATCTCGACCATCAATTAATGCACCGCGAGGGTTAGGTGCCAGGAGTTCACCATTAATAGAAACTGTATTAATCAAGTTCGGCCACCAAGCATAACCGCTATAGCCAAACAACACTGGAACTTGAATAATTTGATCATCTTCTAGGTTGAATTCTCGTTTAATTTTCTTCAATAATGGGTCTATTTTTTCCCGTTGTAATTGCAGATTATGCTGAACAAGTAAGCGATTATTCAAAGCCGCTCTTACAGTTGTTTGGGTACTCAAACCCCGATTAATTGCCGCCCCTTCATATCCTTTTTCAGCGAGTTCTTCAATGAGTTTAATTCCGGCTTCTGGACTGACAATTAATAGCAAAGGTTCACCCGTTTGACTGGGAATAAAGTTAATAATTTCACTCACATGACGAATCATTAACCAAGAGGTATCAATCTCCACTGGTGGGCCTTGTACTTTCTGGGCTTTCAGGAATTCTACCACATCAGGATGCAAGGTGTCTCCGTCGGCTTTCCCATAATAAATTCTACCCATCGGATATTTAGGAAGTGGGGGAGTTACTTCTAAATTACCATACCAATCTAATCCTTGATTGAGCGGATCAAGTGATCGCGGTTTACCCACTTCAAACCAACCGAAATTTCGATTCATCAATGATTTAGCGTAATCATCACTTTCACTCAAACGATTTCCATTCAACGCCACTGGATAATTTTTGAGGGTATTTTCACGGGGAAACTGTACATAACCAATTTCTGTTGTATCTTGCATCCAAGCTGTTTCACCGGGAGTTATTTTTGAGGTTACACCAGTGGGTTCGACTATTTGTTGAACTTGTTTGATAAAATCTTGATTAACACCGCGATCGCTGAGATGAATTTCAGACACCAAAGCGGTATTAGAAGACATGATCCAAGGGGCGACTCCCATTTGAATGGTATCAGAAGCAATTTCTTGATCTTCTCGACGAGCAACTGCTTTTAAACTGACTAAACCCGTCCAATTTTTATCTGCAAATTGTTTGGCTTCTACTCCTAATATAATTTCCTCGCTAATCGCTAGAGGTTGTTGACCTGTTAAATCTACTGGAACCCAACCGCCTGCTGTTTTCTGAAAGAGATTGATAAACGGTTGTGAACGAGTGTCCGTCGTCATAAATATTTGGGCATTTTTGTATTCTTGAGAAATTTTGAACTGAACTTGGGCTAAATCTTCACTATCATATTTACTATTAACAATTTTATCTTTCCAATCGGGAATTCCATCGCGATCATCATCATCATTATTAAACAAAATCAACGGGCCTGTTGACAATGACCACTGAGTTGGACGAACTTCATCGGCTTCTGTGATGATTCCATCTCGGTTGGTGTCGCTGTAGAGTTCAAAGCCTGGAAACTGAGGAACATCAACTGAATATTCCGAGGCGTTTTGTGAGGTTTGTTGATCTTCGATTTCCGATTGAACCATTGCTCGTTCGTAGGTAGCGATCGCCAGATAACCTTGATATTCTACAATTTTTTCAATGGCTTTCTGGGCGAGAAAGCTATCGGAGGGAATTTGTCTGATGGTATCAATGGCTTGTACCCAGAGACGTTGGGCTTTTTCCCAGTCGGCTACACCTGGGCTAGAAGTTCCGGCGGCTACGGCTTCTGTCGCCAGTTGCATCGCCTGTTCCCAAATTTGTATGGCTTGTTCTTCGCGTCGAATGCGGGTTTCAGTTTGACGTAAGGCACGGAGTCGGGTTTGATATTGTTGCAGTTGCAGTTCGTATTCCCAAGCTTCTAAACGGGATACATCTGGAGAACCGGAAACTTTTTCTAAGTCGGCAAGGAGTTGATCTCGCAGTCGATATAAATCTTCTAAAGACTGGGGCGTAGAGGGTTCAGTGGGTGTCGAGATAGCCTCTGGGGATAAAAGTTGGGGTTCTTCGTCGTAGAGGCTAGATTCATCAATTCTGTATTCGATCTCAGGACTGTTGGGAGAGGATTGAGCCAATACCAATTGAGGAATAGGAATCCAGATAATCCCGACTACGACTCCGAGTGTATTGATCAATGCTACAGCAACGTATCGCATCCAACCCATCTAATATGCTTCCTCAAACATCGAAATTGATTGTACCAGCTTTTACAGTGAACAGTGAACAGTTATCAGCGCAAACTTGCGACGGGCGCGGAATAGTCGGTAGCAAAGTTTGTAAGAGAGTTACCAGTTTTTTCAGTTATCAGTTAACAGTGAACAGTTATCAGATTTTGCATGAGTGCCTATTTTAATTGGCGATCGCTCGGAGTAAAACATCAGTTAAACTCATTTCTTCCATATCTTCAAAGGTTACGGTATTACAAATATCATACTTGGCTCCTGCCATTTGCAATTCTCGATCTAGTACCTTAAAAAATTGAGTAACCGCCGCATCATCTCCGACTTGAATTAATTCTATCCCGAGTTCTTCATCTCGACTGAGTTGATTGGCTGCATTAATGGCAATTTGTTTAACCGCTTCTGCTCCTTCTATTTCTCCGCCTGTTACAATAATAATCAGTTCACCATTGGGCTTAGAAATATCCATTGCCCGACGTGCAAAGTAGTTATCTGTCGCATCTTTAAGAACAGCCGCGAGATTGGCTTTTCCTATAGGTTCGTGATTCATAAAAATCTGAGCCATTCGTTCAGTCGTCACCTTTTCATATCGTTGAAATTGATCTGAAAATAAGTAAACGGTAATACCATCGGGATCAAAATGTTCACAGAGCGTCGCCAAGGCCAGAGTAGACTCTTGGATCATTTCCCAACGGCGTTTTTGTTCAAAGCGATCAAAAATCGACATACTCTGACTTTGATCAATGATTAAAGTATAGTCACGCTGTTGTAAAGTCGATCCCCCATCCAACAAAACATCCATGAGTTCACCTCCAAACGGTATAAGACTCGACTCTGAACGCGATCAGGAATTGAGACCTGAGCCTGATCGATTAGGCAATAATGAAGTGTATCAGTTATAATCTACTTAGGCTTTGATACTCTGGAAAATATAACCTCAGTCGGCTTGCCTCAGCTCTAAAGTGGATGTATGGCATTCAATACAAGAGTGTAAAGGTATACAAATAAAGTTACAAATATCCCTTGACTTTTTTACATTGTGTTACGTTTTTGGCACTCTTAGCAAGAATGAGAGATGTTTAAAGTCAATTAACAGACTCAGTAGCAGTGCAAGTCAAATTCAACTGGGGAAACAATTCTCAGGGTATCCAAGTCTGTCGTTGGTATAACTGCGATAGCGGATGCTTCCCATGAAAATTAGCCCTTCCCAATCGACCGGGACTCAAACTATAAAGAATCAGAAGCACCCCCGTCCATTGATTTTAGCATTCATGTTGACCGGGGTCTTAACAATACAAGCCTACCCAGCTTTTCTCAAAACCGTGATTGAGAGTGCTGGTATGCTGGTCTCTCCTTCTTCTGTCTCAGTAGCCAGTATGGGTTACTCAGCTCCTGCTCCATCTGACTCATCTGTTTCTGAGGAATCGATCAATCAGGTTGAGTATCAAGCCAATTATTATCATCAAGCTGAAGCTTCGGTTTGTCAAGGGGATCAAGGTTGTGCGAGTCCCAAAAAGCCTTCAACTTATAAAGTCTTACCGACTCCTCTATTTGATCGTCATACCCAAACCCCACAACAGAAGAGTCCTATCGAACTCCCTGTTGAGTTGGTCAACTATGATCTTCACAGCCAAGCCCAACCTCCCAACCCCATGAGTTCTTTACCGCCTGCTGTTGCTCTAGCGGTTCGTCAAGATTTGTCTACTCAGACGGGTATTTCTCCGGAAAAACTAACGATCACAGAAGTTGATCGCCAAACCTGGCCAAATTCTTGTTTAGGACTCGCCCAACCGGATGAATTTTGTGGTCAAATGTTGGTAGAAGGGTGGCGAGTGGTTCTCTCAAATGGTCGTCAAACTTGGGTTTATCGTACCGATTTAAAAGGACAAGTTTTTCGCCGGGAACAAAATCAAACCGTTTCCAATTTACCCATTTCGGTGGCGAATCAGGTTTTTCAAGATGCGGCGAACCGCTCGGGTTTACCCCATTCTGGTTTACGAATTGTCGAGGCTCAATCCCAAACTTGGCCTGATGGATGTTTGGGACTCGGTGAACCGGGAACTTTGTGTACTCTGGCGCTGGTACCGGGATGGCAAGTTAAAATTTCTAGTGGAAGACAAGCTTGGGTTTATCGTACAAACGAATCGGGTTCTTTGGTTCGATTGGATGAAGCGGCGAGTCAATTTAATGATTCGGCTCGTTTGAGATTGTTGAATATTACCGATAGCCAACTTCTCTCTCCACGAACCCAAAATTGGGTTTGGCAAGCCATTGCTTTTTGTGGCATTACAGATACAACTTATGAAACCTTATTTGGTAAAACCTGTAATGATCCTCTAAAACCTAGCTCAGAATTATTTTAAATCGTTTTGAGCATGGGCTGTGTGAAACTGATCAATTGAAAATGAATTTATGGCAGATTTAAGCGGAACTTGGCTGGGAACCTATTGGCAACAAGGAGATCCAACTCGTTTTGAGGTGACTTTCATCCAGAGTGGTAATACTCTTAGTGGTAATATTTTGGATGATGGGTATTTAGGAGAAGCTCGTTTGAGTGGTACGGTAACAGGACGAAATGTTAGTTTTACCAAACGTTATCTAATGACTTCTCCCGAATCCGTCAGCTATATGGGCATCGTTTCTGAGGAAGAAAACTATATTCAAGGACAGTGGAATATTGACTCCCGTTTTTCGGGTCCTTGGGAGGCTCATCGTAGTGGAGAAAACTTGGTTGCTGAACTCGAAATGCTTAAAAGCGAACAAGTTCCGGCTGCTGTTAGTTTAGGATAATGATTGATCTGAATCGAAATTTCAACACGATCGACACAAAGAACACAAAGAAGTTGTCAACAGGCTCCTTGCTGATTGCTATAGCTCAATGTTTTGATAGAAACCGCTCCTTGCTGATAATTCTTAGACTCAAAATTAAATGAATCTGAACCGACATATAATATGGGAATTGAGCTACTTGAAAACGGGTTGTCTGTTATAGTCTCATTGACAAAAATATTACTAGAATTGATTTCAGTTTTATGTATTATTGTCGGCTTAGGAGCTACGTTTAAATTAGTCATTCGTCAGCCTTATGTCTTGCGAGATTTGCCTTTTTTTAAAGTGCGACTTTGTTTAGGGTCTTGGCTGGCACTTGCATTAGAATTTCAGTTAGGAGCTGATATTTTAGCGACGACGATTGCCCCGAGTTTAGAATCTTTAGCTAAGTTAGGCGCGATCGCGATTATTCGGACTTTACTCAACTATTTTCTCGGAAAAGAACTCGAAACTGAGCGAGAACTTCAAGAGAAAAATATCGTTAGATAACTCGAGTTTAGAGAGTTTAACGATTAGTATCCACTGGCTTTGAGATATTGTAAAATCCCTTGTGCGATCGCTGCCGCCATGCGACTGCGTTGAGCGGGGTCAGCTAAAATACTGGAATCATAAGTATTTGTCACGAAACCGACTTCTACTAAGACTGAAGGCATAGAGGTATTTCTCAACACATAAAATCTCGCTTGTTTGACGCCTCGGTTTGTCATGTTGAAATTTGCCAAAATGCTATTTTGAATGTATCCTGCTAGGGAATAACCCGATTGATAATAAAAGGTTTCAATCCCAGTGGCTTCCGCTCTATAGGCGGCATTGGCATGAATACTCACAAATAATGTCGCGCCTAAACGGTTCGCCATTTGTACACGGGGTTCGAGTTCAACCGTTCGATCATCGAGGCGAGTCATCACCGCACTAACCCCATTTTGCTCTAGAATTTGGGCGACTTCCTGGGAAATCGGAAAAACAATATCTTTCTCTCGCAACCCGCCCACACCCACAGCACCAACATCACTCCCGCCATGTCCTGGGTCAATGATCACCACAACTCGTCCTTGGGGAATTTGCGGTAAAGAAGGTTCACCGGAACCAATGGGTCGAGGGGGAAAGGGAAGGGGACGCCGAGAAGGTTGAGATTGACGAGGGGGTAAAAGGGGTCTAGGACTTGAAGAGGCTCTAGAATTATCAGGGGGTTGAGGCGTGGGTTGAGAGGGGGGAGGAACAGGCGGAACCGAAGCCAAATTAATCGCCATCGGGAAGACAAGCTGTTCAGCGCTATTTTGGCTGGGTTGTCCAATTTGAACCCGAGTGGCAGGTTGTACTAAAAGGGTAAAGGTTTCGGGGTCTTCTTGACGAACGCGGGTGGAGAGGAGGGGGCTACCGACTTGTCGTTGGGGGAGTTGAATGTTTTCTGGGAGTTTAGCGGCGAAGAAGGTAATCCCATAGGCTCCCGTTTCTCGATCCCAACCATGAGTATAGTTGAGGGGTTTGTCGGCTTCCACCACAAAATAGGTTTGATTTTGTAGCTCAATGGATTTAATTGTGGCTAAACCTGTGGAAACTTGAATGGCGGGAGGGGTACCGCCAGAAGGCCAAATCGCCACGCCTCCGGCTGAGGGTCGAGCTTCCCAATTTTGGCTGGTATTAGGGGTACTCATTGTTACTCGCACGACAGGCGGCGAGTTCGACAGTTGACTGACTCGAGTGATGCTGACACCATCTTTATTCACCCGTTGACGAAAGCCATTGGACTGAGCGCTTAGGGTGGTTCCTAACAGATCAACCGTCATCCAGGTGCCATCTTGACTACGCTTAAATTCGATTTGGGGCATTTGGCCGCTAGTAAGCAGCACAATCCCGTCATCACGCACTTCGACTTGATCTAGTGCCGTTTGATTGGTCGTGGGTCGAGGTTGAACCGCCGCTTGTCTGGAGGGAGGGGTCGGGGGAGTCGGAGGAGTCTGTCGCTGAACGTTAACGGAAGGATTGGGGATGGGTGTCGGTGTTGATCTAGGGCTACCAATCGCTTGCGGTTGGGGAAGTTGTACGGTCCACTCACTGGGAGAAACACCTCGAAACTGTACCATCTGCGGATCGAGGGTATATCCATCGGCGAGTTCAACGACGATACGAGCGGTTTGATCATCAAACTGACCCAGACGAATTTCTCGAATGGCTCCCCCAACAGACTGCTTACGAGTCACGTTTCCCAATGTGGTCCCGGGTAAATCGATCACTAAACGAGTTGGGTTGGAGAGTAGAGAAGCCGTAGGTTGTACTCCACCTTGAGTCGTAAAGGAGAGTCGATTCTCGGAAGTCTCAAATCGCCAGAATTGCAGTTGAGCTGCTTCACCTGGAGAGACGAGTAAAAATAGACTGACTAAACTGGGGAATATCCAGCGCAGCAATAGTGTTTTTCCCATGCGTAACACAGTGAGGAAGTCGAGCGAACCTTAAGCTATCGGTACTTAGCCATAGGCTAGAGAATCATAGCACAGATTATGCCCTATGACGGAGGTGTTCTGTTGAGGATAGCCTGAGTTGAAAATAAATCTGTATCAATTGAATCTCCTGATCCTCTATCGAAATCGTATGCTGAAGGGTAGACTTGTAAGAATAACACAAGTTCCTCAAGATAGATATCTGAACTCGATCAATATCTGCATTGAGCAATGATTGCTTGACTGTTCGATCAATGATTTGTTTTTACCCTACGGCTAGTTCTAGGGAAAATCAGCAGAGTCGAGCAAATTTTTTTCTAGAGATTGTTGGGTCGATTGTAGAAGGAGGTCAAGTTGAGTGTCAATCCTAAGCCGAGATTAACAAATCGATTTGAGTTTTGTGGTCAAACAAAACCACTCCCACCTCAAACCGAAGAGACGTTCTATTATTTTGCTTATGGTTCCTGTATGTGTCCGGTAGACTTACAGCGTACTATGGGAGAATCAACTTATCAATATGTGATTGGCCCGGCGATTCTTTCAGGATATCGACTTGGTTTTTATCGGCGATCGCAGCGTCGAAATTGTGGGGCGCTTGATGTGGTTAAAGATTCTAATTCTTATGTGGAAGGGGTTCTTTATCAGCTTCCTTCGCGGATGAGTCCTTTACTAGATGAACGCGAAGAAGTTCGTTTTGATATTGATCAAGGAGTTCACGTTGGGGGCTATCAACCTGAACTGATAGAAGTTGATTGTTCGGGTCAATTATACAGCAATGTTCGCACCTATACGGTGATTCATAAGTTACCGGAAGAACTCGCTCCAAATGATTGGTATTTTAACGTAGTTCTACGCGGTGCGGTGACTTGTGGACTGACTCCCGAATATTGCTGGAAATTGTTTGAACATATGCACAAACTCCAAGAACAGCAATTTAAAATTCAATCTCCTTGGTTACGTTCGGCCTAAATTAGCCACTGTAAAAATTGTAGAGATGTTGTATGGAATGTCTCTACATAACTATTCCAATCTATCAAAAGAAACTGACCCCACATTTTTTTCAACATAGGCTAATTATAAATTGGGGAGTTGCCATTGTTGCGGTTGAAATTCACTTAAAGAATTAAGAATTTGATCCGCTTCGAGATAGAGTTGTTTATCCATATCAGCCGCCGGAACTGCTACTACAGACATTCCTGCTGCTTTAGCCGCCGTTACTCCCGCTAACGCATCTTCAAAGACTAAACAATTTTCGGGTTTTGCGCCTAAACGTTGGGCGGCGATTAAGAAAATATCGGGTGCTGGTTTGCCTTGTTTGAGTTCGGGATCATCACCTTGAATGACACATTGAAAAATGGAAAACCATTGCTGATAACTTTGGATTTTTGCCGCATAAGGACGACTGCTGGAACTGGTGGCAATGGCTTGTGGAATGTGATGAGCGGCTAAATGTTGGGTGAGTTCTACTGCACCTTCTAAGGGTGGAACATTTGCATAATATTGATAAATTATAGCATCTTTTTCGGCTAAATACGCTTCAACTGTTAAGGGAATTTCCAGCATTTCAATAATTAGTTTTGCCGAATCATGGGATTTTCGTCCCCGCAATTTACACATTAAAGAAGGATCAATAAATTTATCATAGCGACTTGCTAGCATTTGGTTAACTTTCGCATGAAGGGGTTCTGTGTCTAACAGTAAACCATCTAAATCGTAAATGAGATGCGTAATTTTTGGAAAGGTTTTCATTGATAAAAGCACTGAGAACTAAAGGGTGATTTGACGGAAATCTGTTGGTTTATCTCTCTTCTCCTTCAATCTAGTCAAACCCGGAACATTAGACTAAATTTTAGGAACTTTTACAGAGTTTAGAGCCTTTTCTCTATTCTCCCTGATTTGAGGACTTTAGACAAGCCTGAAGGGTGGGAATGAAGTCTTCTAAACTCGGAGTGGGATAATTTAGGTGTTTGGCTTGATCATCCCAAATTCGCAGTTTAACAGCATCATTAGCGTAGGGATGATTAATAAATTTGGTTGCTTCCTCCGGCGACAAAATCCCGCCTTGCAGGTTTAAACTGTGTTGAGAAGCAGGGGATAATGTTAAAAAATACTGAGAATTTGCTGCACAAAGATAACGTTTAGCTGCCACATGAAGACGAATGGGTTCGGTGATGGCTGAACTAAATAATAAGCTTAAAAAAGGTAAGGCACAATATTCATGGCGATCATCAATTCCTCGGGTTGCAGCATCTTCTCCCCAGTCATGAATGAGATGTCCGAAGTCATGCAATAAACAAGCGGTTATCAGTTCAGGAGAAGCATCATTTGACTGTGCTAAAGCCGCACATTGTAAGGCGTGTTCGAGTTGGCTAACGGCTTCTTCACCATATTGGGTATTGCCGCGAGTTTGGAGAATTTCTATAATTTCATTAATGCTCGGTTTCATCATAAATTGAAATGAATAAATTTAGCTAAATTGAATTACAACAACCAAGATTTTAAACAAGTCCAAGTCCAGTCGGGATATTTGTGATAAAATCGTAATTCCCATTGTGTTGATGCTTGAGGATCAATGATTTTTTTGGCGAGTTTTTTGAGGGAATCATGGTGTTGGGGTTGAAAGTTATAGGCAAAACTAACATGAAGCCATTCTTTTAGTCGAATCTTTTCCTCAATGGGTTGACTGTTCATGATTTCGGCAAAGTGAGCAATCAGATGTTTTAAACCCGATGCTTTTAATTCTAAACCATGCCAGTTTGGTTTGAACATCATCTGGACAATTTTTATGTCTAGAGAGATATCTTGAGATTGATGATAGGCTTTGTCTAGAGTATTTAAGTAGTGATGAATGGTTGTTTGATCGGCGTTAAAAAAACCTGTTAGGGAACAATGAGGCATATAGTGATGGGCAGTATTTTCTCCACAGAGTTCTTTACTTTTTTGGAAATAGAGGTTAATTTGTTGACCGAGTTCGCCCACTGGACAAGCATAGATAATAAATTGTTCAGCGTTCATCATTTCTTGTTTATTTTGATTTTAAGCTATTATGCAACTCGTTTACCTTTACGAATTACCGAAGTAATTCTGGGAACAACTCCATCATCGTGAACGGTGATTAAATCCGCTTGTTTCCCCACTTCTAAACTGCCTCTTTCGTGAAACAAATTAATAGCTTTGGCGGGGTTACTCGTAACTAAACGTAGGGCTTCATAAATCGGTTTTCCGAGCTTGTTCGCAATAATAAAAATAGATTGTAGCAGACTATGAGGAACATAATCAGAGGAGAGAATATCAACGAGATCTTTTTGAATGAGTTCCATTGCTGAAATATTACCGGAATGGGAACCCCCTAACACTAAATTAGGCGAACCCATTAACACTTTTAAACCAGATTGATGAGCAGTTTTCGCTGCATCTAATGTTGTTGGAAATTCGGCTATTTCAGCGCCATTTTCAACCGCTTCTTGAATATGTTCAACGGTTGCATCGTCGTGAGTTGCTAGAGAAATATTTTTTTCTTGGGTGAGTTTGGTAATCGATTTTCGGTTTTTATCGGCATATTTCTGTTGCAAATCCCGACGCATTTTGACAAAATTTTCCATCTCTTGGGCTGAAAATCCATATTTTCCCATATAATATTCAGTGTATCTTTTCACATCTACAAATTGTCGCTGACCGGGCGTATGATCCATCACAGAAATGAGGGAAAGTAACGGATGATCACTATATTCACTGGCTACATCACACACCTGTTCATAGGAGAGTTCACAGCGTAAATGAAGGCGATGATCGGCGGTAAATCTTCCGGCTTTTTGTCCTTCTAAAATAATATCAATCATCGGCCTAAAATGGCTCATGCGGTTGGAACCGGGTTTAATATCTCCAACTCCAATGGCATCACAAACTGTTGTAATTCCTGCGCTAATTAAATCGCGATCATGGTAGGTTGCAGCCGCTTCTAACGGCCATTTAACACTCGGTCGAGGAGACATACATTTTTCTAGATTATCAGTATGTAACTCAATTAATCCCGGCATTAAATAGTCACCTTGACCATTTTTGCCAATATTTACGATTCCCGGTTGAATGTCTGCAATTTTGCCATCACGAACGACTAAAGTTCCTCTTAATTCTTGGTCGGGAAGTTGTAGACGATAATTGGTGTAGACTTGTTCATTCATGGTTGCTTAATTGTCAGTTAATCTAAACTTAATCGAGATTTGGAATCATCAAACCTTCATATTGTAACTAAAATTCTGCTAAAATTCTAAAGGAGTTTCAAAGAATTATCGGGACATTGACTCAATGATTGTACACGTCGTTTTGTTTAAGTGGAAAGAAGACGCGACTCCAGAAGCGATCTGCTCGACGATGGAGGGACTAAAAGAATTGAAAGCTAAAATTCCGGGTATTATTGACTTATCCTGTGGTGAAAATTTCTCGGAACGTTCTCAGGGGTTTCAGCATGGATTAGTGGTCAAATTCACAGATAAATCTGCTTTAGAAGCTTATACACCCCATCCGGATCATCAAGCGGTTGTGCAGAATTTAATTAAGCCTATTTTAGCAGATATTCTCGCGGTTGATTATGAAGTTTAATGGGTGAAACATTAATCACTAAATGTCAATTCTCGCGTACAAAGCTGATTTTTGACTTCTTCATCGTGAAATATTCCAATTAAAGCAGAACCTTTGGCTTGACGTTCTTTTAACAGTTTAATTACGGCTTTAGAATTGGTTTCATCTAAAGCAGATGTTGGTTCGTCTAAGAGTAAAATGGGATAATCTACCGATAACGCCCGAGCGATATTCACCCGTTGTTTTTCTCCTCCTGAAAAAGTTGTCGGAGATAAACTCCAAAGTCGTTCGGGTAAATTCAGGTGAATAAATAGCTGCTGAATTTTTTCGTAAGCAGTATTTTGATTTTCCCCTAATTCTAACAAAGGTTCAGCCGCAATTTCTAACGCTGGAACCCGAGGAATAACCCGTAAAAATTGACTCACATAACCGATTGTTGTCTGTCTAATTTCTATGAGTTCATGGGGTTCAAGTTGGGTTAAATCGACCCAATTTTTGTTATGTTTGATCCAAATTGAACCGCTATCAACTCGGTAATTTCCGTAAAGCGATCGCATAAAAGTAGATTTTCCTGATCCCGATTTTCCAGATAAAGCTACTCCTTCTCCTTTGTTAACTTGGAGAGAAACCATCTTTAAAACGGATAGCTGTATCCCCCCTTGATTGTGTAAAGTAAAGCCTTTAGAAATGTTCTCCGCTTTTAAGAGAGTAGAATGATCAAAGTTGGAAATAGAATGAAGTTTTTGTGGTTTTAATTGCATTTTTAGATGAAATTGCTGAATGTTTGCTATAGGAAATTCTGTAGGGGCGGATTCCATATTTATGAATATTTCCGACAAACCACCTAAATAAACTCGCCCCCTGAATTGCTAAGGCGTTAGAGTCGCACTAACTAACTGTTGGGTGTAGGGATGTTGCGGATCATCTAACACTTGATCAGTTAATCCACGCTCAACAATCTTACCATTTTTCATTACAAATAACCGATGAGCGAGTAACCGCACAACTCCAATATCGTGAGTCACTAAAATAACACTTAAATTCAGATTTCTCACCAAACAACGTAATAAATCTAACAGCCTTGCTTGTACAGAAACATCTAATCCGCCTGTGGGTTCATCCATTAATATTAAACGGGGTTTTGTCACTAAAACTCTGGCAATTTGAAGCCGTTGCTGCATTCCCCCAGAAAACGTTGTCGGAAGTTCATCTATCCAACGACAGTCAATTTCAACCTGTTGTAACCACTCCCCAACTTCTTGGCGAATTTTGCCATAATTTCGCACACCAATGTCCATTAAACGTTCACCAATATTCGCCCCTGCTGTAACATTCATGCGTAAACCATCCCGAGGATTTTGTTGTACAAATCCCCATTCTGTTCGCATTAATTGACGAAGGTAGGATTCAGAAATTTGTTGAAAGTTCAGCCATTCTTCTTGGCGGTTTAGATAAGAAACTTTTCCTGAATCAATGGGTAAATATCCAGCAAGGGCTTTGAGTAAAGTTGATTTTCCTGAACCGGATTCACCGACTATTCCTAACACTTGACCTGGATAAAGATCGAATGAAATATTATGACAAGCTTGAGTTGAACCGTAATATTTATTGAGGTTTTTCACAGTTAGCAAGGGTTTATTTTTGTTCATACAGTATCTCTATTTAAAATCAGGGGTAGGGCGGGTTTAGTAAGGTTGCTTGAGGGAAGGATAAATCTATGTGAACCCGCCCCTACAATGCGTGTTTTTTCATAGTTCCTAGATACAATTTGATCAACATTAATTCATTTATTTATTGAGATTTTTGGGATAAAATAGCTTTAATTCGGGCGTAGGAAGCTTCTACCTCTTCGGGTTTAGGTTCAGTTTTTTTCCAGCTTTCTCGTGACATCAAACGTTCACACCAAGCTTTGAGTTTGGGATACTCATCTAAAGAAACATTCAAATATTTTAACGAGGGGATAACAGTCCCAACCGCAATATCAGCCAGCGTCATTTGTTCACCAACTAAATAAGGATTGTCACCTAAATAGTTTTGATAAAAATTGAAAATGGTTGCAATTTTTTGCTCAACTGCTTCTAACGGTTGGTTGGGGTCAGCAGGTAAACCCACCACCTGTTTTAAGAGAGGTAAAGTTGTCGGTAAAAGTTCATTAACTGTCACCAATTCTAACATTCGCATAATTCCAATCGCTTTAGCGTCTTGGGGGGTAAAACTCGGGGTGGGATATTTTGCTTCTAAATAGTCTAAAATAGCGAGAGATTCAATTAAGGTAAAATCATCATCAACGAGAGTCGGGATATGATGAAATGGATTTAATTTTAAAAACTCTGGATCAAATTGATCGCCTTGTAAGCTGAGAATAATTTCTTCAAACTCAACTTGCTTTTCTAACAGCATTACCCAAACTCGACGGCTGTTAAAGGAGAGGGGAGTATGATAAAGTTTTAACATGATTAAAAACCTCTTTGTAGTTTGTCGGTTAAATTATACCTTTTTTTGATGTTGCTGCTGACAATAATCACTATCTGAACAGACCCACATTCTTGTTCCTTGGTCATCCATGATCACTTCATCTAGATAACTCTCTTTTGAACCACAAATTTCACAGACTTTATCCCATTTTCCCACATAAAACGGATGATCTTCAAAGTCTAAACTCTTCACCTGAGTATAGGGAGGAATAGCATAAATTCGCTTTTCTCGCCCCGCCCCAAACAGTTGTAAAGCCGGACAATTATGCAGTTTAGGATTATCAAATCGAGGAATTGGACTCGGACTCATTAAATAGTGATCATGAACCATTACGGGGTAATCATAGGAGGTAGAAATATAACCATATTTTGTAATATCTTCATAGAGTTTAACGTACATTGAACCGTATTCTTGCAAAGCGTGCATTTTTTGAGTTTGAACTTCTGAGGGTTCCAACCAACGCAAAGGTTCAGGAATCGGAACTTGATAAACCATTATTTGACCTTCTTTTAAAGGCGTTTCAGGGATGCGATGTCGGGTTTGAATGAGAGTGGCTTCGGATGTTTTTTCTGTCGTTTTAACATCACAAACTTTAGCAAAAAAACGTCTAATATTAACGGCATTTGTCGTATCATCTGAACCTTGATCAATCACTTTTAATACATCATTTTTACCGATAACGGATGCAGTCACTTGAATTCCTCCCGTTCCCCAACCGTAAGACATCGGCATTTCTTTAGAAGAAAAGGGGATTTGATGACCTGGAATGGCAACCGCTTTTAAAATGGTTCGACGAATTGAACGTTTAGTTTGTTCGTCTAGATAGGCAAAGTTAAAGCCTTCGTAAGATGTCTTTTCAGAATCAGAAATCATGTTAATTTTACTTCAAAAAACTAGAATAATTATGAATGGGGTTGAGAGGTTAACGGGGATGAATTTTGAGGAGATGAAGCAGAGGGTATATTTTGGGGTACAGAATGATTGATTAAATTAGGGTCGGAAACTGAGGAAGAATTACCCTGAGTTTGTTCTTGTCGCATCTGTCTAACTAAATTTAACTCGGCCTGAAAATCGACATAATGGGGTAATTTTAAATGCTGCACAAATCCCTGAGCTTGAACATTATCAGAATGATACAAAACAAACTCCTCATCCTGGGCTGGCCCTTGAATTTCTTCTCCAAATTCTTTAGCTCTCATCGCTCTATCAACCAACGCCATTGACATCGCTTTTCGTTCATTATACCCCAAGGTTAATCCATATCCGCGTGTAAATTGAGGTGACATTTCTTGACTTCCTGAGAACTGATTGACCATTTGAACTTCTGTTACTGTAATGTCAGCAATTGCCACTTCAAATCCTAACTCTTCTGGAGAAATAATTACTTCAACTTCTCCCATCCGAATTTCTCCCGCAAAGGGATGATTTCGACCATATCCTCGTTGTGTAGAATAGGCTAAACTCAGCAAAAATCCCTCATCTGCACGAGCTAAATTTTGGAGTCGTTCATCTCTTCCTGCGGGGAATTTTAACGCTTCCTGAGTGATGTCAAAGGGTTGATTTTCTTCTGGCGGTTCGGCTTGAATTAATCCTTCTTTTCCTAACAAATCTAATACAGCAGTAACTTCTTCTTTTTTTGGAGTTGCTGTTGGTGCAGGGTGAATGTTTCCTTCGGCTGCTAACTTAAAATCTAACAATCGATGAATATAATCAAAACTCGGCCCTAACTGTTGTCCACCGGGAATATCTTTGAAAATTGAAGAAATTCGCCGTTGAATTTGCATTTGATTTGTATCTAACGGTTTGCTGTGGTAAAATCTAGGTAAGGTTGTCCGATAAGCTCTAATTAAAAAGATCGCTTCTACTAAATCTCCCCAAGCTTGTTTAATCGCTAAAGCTGCTAAATCGGAGTCATATAAACTCCCTTCACACATCACTCTGTTCACTGCTAAAGCGAGTTGTTGTTTAATTTGTTCTATCGTTAATTCGGGTGTATTTGCATCCCCTCGTCGCAACGCTTTTAACAAGGCTTCTGCATTTTCTATCGCTTGCTGACCACCTTTGACGGCTACATAAGGCATTTGATGAACTCCTGATTTTTATGAATTTTAAATGCTTAATGTTGTTGTTCTGGGTAAACCGATAACGGTATTTTCACCCAATAAAAATACATCTATCCCTAAAGGATAACTGCGATTAATTTCTAACCATCCTTGTCTAAATGTCGAAGATAAGGGGAGTTTTATCACTCTTTTTTCGGAAATTCCAGGCCCCTCTAATCGCACTGATTCCGTTTTTTCTAAGGGTTCAACTTGAATCAATAAAGTTGTCGAAAGTTCCGGTTGTTCAGCAGTTCCCCAATTAAAATTAGATAAGGCTGGTAGAAGACAAAGCTTCTGAATCATCGCAAAATTTGCGGCTTTCGGATGCTCGGTAAAATGACAACCCGTATGAAATTTTAACCAGCTTTTTACTTCGGGTTCAAAATCTGAACTCAGCCAAACAGTTGTCTCTAAATCGAGTAAAGTTAAGCAAGCCGCAGCACAAGCTAATGTTAATCCAGGCGGAGGAGTGAGTTGAACAAAAATCTCTTGAGTTCTTCCGGGAAAAGATAAAGCATCCAGGAGAGCGCGAAAGGTGATTTGAGCATCGTGTATTGGGTCTTTTAATCCCGGAAATTGTGTGATTTCCATAAAAAGTTTAGAACAAACTAATTGTTTTTGATGTGTTAAAATCTGATTTTTCAATCAATAATAACTTTATTCCCCTCTTGCTAAAGTAAAGAAATTAACTTGAGTTGCTGCGGCTTGAGACTGTTTAACTTGTTGTTGACGAATGGCTTCAGCTTGTAGAGGTTCTATGACAATTTTTTGAACCCGTTCAGACCAGTCAGGATGCTGCATCAAACCATCACCCAAAGCCGCTAATTCCGCATGAAGATGAGAGCGCCCCGCTACATAACCAAATCCTGTTATCATCGGTTGATGATTAAGTTTAATCACACAGCGAGTCAATGTCATTTCTCCCAGGTTAAAGACTTGTCCTGTACCTCCGGCTCTGCCTCTAACAAGGGTTAAACCGATTTCGGGCGGACGCAAGAAACTGTATTCTGGCAGAGGTTCCAGGGCTTTGATTTTTTCCTGCAACTGCAAAGGCGAAGCTTTGGCTAAAATTGCCATCCAAGCCTGTCGTTCGACAAGATTTGACATAATAATACTTGAGGATTATTCAACTTAACTAAAATTCATCTAGACAATTCAACACGCTAGTCACAAAGTACCTAACTTTGTCAAAATTGACAAGGTTTACCATCGACATTGCATCTCGAATGAACCGTGATACCATGCCTGTATACGCTCAAATCGCCCATGAGTTGCGACAAAATATCAATCAGGGGACTTATCAGGTTGGAGACAAATTACCAACCGAAAATCAGTTGAGCGAACGTTTTAGAGTCAACCGTCATACTGTACGACGGGCGATTGCTTTGCTCAAAAGTGAAGGGCTGTTGCGTGTTGATCAAGGTCGGGGTACCTTTGTAGCAGGAATACCGATTCGATACCCCGTTGGAAAACGAGTTCGTTACAATGCTGCGATGAAGGCTCAAGGCTTAGAAATGAGCTTTCAACTGTTGCGAGCGATTGAGATTCCTGCTAATTCATCGGTGGCGAGTCATCTAGAACTTTCCCCTGGAGATGGAGTCGTATTAATCGAACGTTTGAGCTTTGTTGATGACCAACCGATTAGCATTTCTACGGGTCATTTTCCACTGCATCGCTTCCCAAATATTTTATCTTACCAACATAAAATGTGGTCGATTTCCCAGCTTCTCAGAGAGGTCTATGGCTGCGATCATCTTCGACGTTGTACTCGGGTTTCTGCTCGGGTTGTTCGACCTCAAGATGCCAGTTTACTCAGATTACCACTCAATCACCCCATCCTGTTAACTGAGTCTATTAATGTTGATCAAGATGATCGTATTATAGAATATGGTATCACCCGATTTAGGGGCGATCGCATGGAATTAGTGTTTGAGCCAGAATAGTCAAACGGTCTCAATTTTTAGGGAAAAAATTTGTTGCAAAGTGCAGCTATATTTTAGCTGTATCTTGTCCGCAACTTCTTTTTAAATTTTAACAAAAATCTAAACCAAGCTTGAGCAGGTTTATCATAAAATGTAAAAATATCACCGTAGGCTACTCTCGAATTGAGATGATGTTCCCAATGTCGTTCAGGAGTTGTAATCCATAAGATGTGGCAAATTTTTTTAACAGAGTTTGGCGTTTCCCATTTTTCGAGAGAAACGTGTCTCCACTCCACATGGCATTCTGCCAAAATCAATCCTAAAATTGTTCCGATTGGTGAGATGATTCCTAATATCGGAATAAACATCAAATAGGGAAATGCGCCAAAAAATCCAGTGATCAAAGCAGAAGGTTTCTTCGTCAAAATAGCATAACGGACAAAGCTGCGGTTCGGACTATGGTGAACCACAGCATGAAATCTACCAAAAATATGTTCAGGGACGTGATAGCAAAACGTTGAAATGAAGTCTCCTAACAGCATGAGTAGAAGAGCAACGCAGAAAATTTTGAGAAAAGCCACAATAAACTCCTCACCATAGGCAAAAGGCAAAAGGCAAAAGGCAAAAGGCAAAAGGCAAAAGGCAAACTATTGTTGACCTTAATCAATCTAGGTTAAACTCAATTAATTTTTGGGTTAAATTTCGTTTAATTTTTTGATGAAATTTTCTAAACCCTTCTCAGCTTTAGCTGATCTGAAATTGAAAAAAAAGCAACAGCGTAGGGGCGGGTTCCCCAGTTCCCCATCTCCCCCCGATCATCTGTAGCAAACACCTCTGTCTTTGATATTAGACCCTGATACAATATTCACTGATTTTAGACTAACCAGTTTCGCAGTTTAGCGGAGATAAAATCTATCGTTGATGTTGCCACAATTAAAATGATTAAAATCGCGCAAACTTTTTGATATTGAAACGCTTGAAAACTCTGATAAAGTGATACCCCAATTCCTCCCGCACCGACAATTCCCAGCACCGAAGCTGCACGAACATTCGACTCAAACCGATACAAAATATATGAAGTCCACAAGGGCATCACTTGGGGAAGTATACCAAATAAAATCTCTTGAATTTTTTCAGCGCCTGTCGCCCGAATTCCTTCGACTGGCCCCGGATCTATCGACTCTACAACTTCTGAAAATAACTTTCCTAATATACCTGTGGTACTCACAAACAACGCTAATACTCCCGCAAAAGGCCCTAAACCAACAGCCACTACAAATATTAGCGCAAATACGATTTCGTTAATCGCTCGCATCGCATCTAATATCCGACGAATTGGCTGTACTATCCAAACCGGAAAAATATTTTCTGAGCCTAATAATGAGAGCGGAATTGCTGCAATTGCTGCCATTAACGTTCCCCAAATTCCCATCGAAATGGTGATAATCGTATCTTCTAAATATAATCGCCAATCCGAAAAATCCGGGGGAAAATAAGATCGAGTATATTCAACCATATTACCGCTATTTTGCAACAAAACCGGGAAATTCAATTCACTTTGAATCCCTGCAAAAATGAGTATACCAATTGCTCCGAGCAAAAATAAAATACGGTTATTTGTCACCCGTTTTTTTTCTTGATCAAGCATTTCTAACACGGCTGGAGATGCCAACAATTCAACAGATGAAGAGGTAGATGGCAAATTATTATGATTATTTTTCATGTTCAAAAAATTCAGAGATTGAATATACAAAAAATGAACGTTTCTCTCCCTCTCTCACCCCCGTGACCCCCATCTTTCAAAGTCCCCCGCCCCCCTTGCCCCCCAATTCTGGGGGGAATTAGCGGATGCTTCGCTGTTTTACAGTGGGGTAATTTGGGGTCACGGGGGCGGGGATTTAGGGGGCATTATCCCAGAATTGGGGGATTTAGGGGGCATTATCCCAGAATTGGGGGATTTAGGGGGCATTATCCCAAACTTGGGGGATTTAGGGGGCAGGGGATTTAGGAGAGACCAATAAATACAATTAACTTTGTACGGCTTTCAACTGTTTATTCAACTCATCTAACTTTTTCTGTTTCGTGGCTGCATCGATATTTTCATCATCTTGAACTTCAAGAATTTGCTTGCCAATTTCCAATTCTCGAATGGGGTTCCAATTTTTATCGTCTGCGGGAACAAAGCTAGACCATTCAAGAGGCCCTAATACCGTTTCATCGTTATAATTGTAAAAGAAGTTTTTAATTTTCTCTTTTAAATCTTCGGGTAAATCTTTCCGATAGCTAATAGGGTCACTGGGAATTTCAGGAGAAGTCCAGATGATTTTGATTTTTTCATGGGCGGCTGGATTTGTTTTTTCTAGGCGACTAATAGACTCGTTGTTATTCGTTGCCACATCAACTTGATTATTCGCAACGGCTAACGCTGTGGCTTCGTGACTTCCTGAAAAAATCAGCTTTTCAAAAGCTTTTTTCGGGTTAACGTTGTTTTTGGCAAAAATATAATAACTCGGGACTAAAAAGCCCGAAGTTGAGTTCGGTTCATTAAATGCAAAGGTAAGATTTGCCGCATTTTTCAAGACATATTGATCGCCATTTTCTCCTTGAATTTCGGAAACAATGGGGTTATCTTTATTCGTGATTAAATAAGCATAGTAACCCTTGGAACCATCAAGCGCTATCGTTTGAGCAAATGCTTCAGCGTTGGCTATTTTAGCCGCTTCAATATAGGATTTTCCACCCAACCAAGCCAGATGAACTTGTCCGAACCGCATGGCTTCAATCACCCCATTATAGGAGGTCGCATAGAAGGCATTAACAGGCATTCCGAGTTCTTTAGACATCGCTTGAATAAACGGCTCCCAAATCGGTTTTTGGTTCGCCTGAGACTCTGTAGAGATGATGCCAAAATTGAGTTCTTTGATCTCAGATAAAGGCTTAACCTGTGTCGTTGTCGCAGTCACCGTTTCAGCTTGGGGTGTTTCTGAAGTCGGTTGAGTTTCAGAAGTCGTCGAACTGGGTGAACAACTGGCGAGAAGTTTTGCTCCACTCAGTGATAAAATAAACCAAGAAGTGGATTTAAAAAAATGGCGTCTGTCCATAGTTTCCTCTAAGTGACTTGTTGACTATTTCAAGGGTTAGAATCGGGAATTTTGATTTAGACTAATAATTCTCCATGTCCGCTTAAAACTAATTCTTGGGCGGCACTACCGTAGAGTTCGTTGAGTCGGTTTTTATCAAGTGCTTCTGTCGGCCCATCAAAGAGAACTTCTCCGTTTTTCAGAGCCACTGCACGGAGAAAATATTGCTGCACCATCTGCACTTGATGCAAAGAAGTAATCACGGTAATTCCATTTTGTTGGTTGAGTTCACTCAACAATTCCATAACTTTACGAGCCGATTCGGGATCGAGAGAAGCTATCGGTTCATCTGCTAAAATAATCCGAGCGCCCTGAACTAAACAGCGAGCAATTGCCACTCGTTGCTGCTGACCTCCTGATAGCATCGAAGCACGTTTGTAGGCTTGCTCTAAAATTCCCACTCGTTCTAAAGCAGACAAAGCTTGTATTTTTTCGGCTTTGGTAAAATAACGAATGGCAGAGCGGGCGAAGGACATTTGTGCTAAATTTCCAACGAGGACATTTTCAATCACACTGAGTCGCTTCACCAGATTAAATTGTTGAAAAATGCAACCCATGTTGCTTCGCAGTTGGCGAATTTTTGAATGAAATTTGCCATCGGATTGTAACGCAAAGTCAAAGACTTTAACGACACCACTATCGCCCCGTTCTAAACCGTTGAGATGGCGGAGGAGCGTTGATTTACCCGAACCTGATGCCCCCACCAAGGCCACCATTTCCCCGGATTCTACGCTAAAGCTGACCTTTTGTAGAGCGGTTTTACCTCTGAAGCTTTTGGTCAGATGCGTCACTTCTACCGCAGTTTCTTTTAGCACAGTTGTGAACTCCCCCTTGACTTGAACTATCCATAGTTTGGAAGCTTGACATTAAAAGAAAAATATCTCTAGATGATCATTGGGTTAAATTTTATAAAAGATTTATTTTACCCACAGATAATACATCATAAAATATAAGCACATACTTGGGATTTTCTCAGTTCTTGGACTAAACGATAAGCTTGATGCTGATAGAGCGGAATGGGTAAAGTCGCGGGTAGGTTATTCATCAAATTTCGAGCGAGACTGAGTTGACAGCCTGAAATCCTGACGATGAGGTTTGCCCCTTCAAAAGCTGCATCTGGTGTGCGGGCGTCTTCGATGTGAACTTTCGTTGTTTTCGCAGCAATACAAATCCCTTGTTCAATGGCTTGTAATCCCTCCGTTGTCGCTAAAACCACCATGCGATCGCCAACTGAAAGTAGGATATCATCAGAGGGAATAAATCGAGCTATATTTTCTCCAGATTGATGTAAAATCGGCACAACTCCGTAACCATAAGCCACTTCTGACAACAGCAACCCGTTCAGGGTATCTCCCGCTTCAATCTGATATTCTGTGACTAAAATGGTTTCATTTCCCAGGCGAAATAAATTCAGAATATTTTCGCCAAATGCCGCTCCCGCAAACGCTTCGGCTGCGACTTTATAGGCACACAATACATCGGTTTTCGGCAATAACTGAGTTAAACTTTGACTAAGGCTTTGTTCCATCGTGCGAATTACGATATGACAATGGGGATTAACATTGCGTACCATCAAGCCAATTTCTAAGTTTAAAATCTCGTCATCCGTCACAATGACAACGCTACGGGCGGTTGCGAGATTGACTTTACTCAGGGCATCTGCATAATTACTAATAATCAGAGGAATAGACGGTAAAAGAGTCGAGTCAAATTGGGAATTTTCTGTGATTCCGACAATCGCCTGTTTGAACTCTTGTAAAAAAACCGCTACCCGTTGACCCACTCGCCCCAAACCAATCACAATCAGATGGTTATTTTGAGGAATGGGCGGACGTTTTCGAGTCAGTTGAAATCTTGCACTCAGGAGGGCTTGAGTGAGTAAAGCATACAACACCCCAACCAGGGCGGTTCCGGCTAGGGTTAGCCCCAAAGCAAAAAACTGTAACCACCCGGGAATTACGGTAACAGGTTCAAACTCACCGAAAATATCTGCATAACCCCCCAATAGCAAAATAATCACGCCGTAGAATGCACTCAGATAGGTCGCTTCAGGGTAATAGGAACGAAACAATAGCGTACCAATAACCGATAGAATAAACACCAACAAGCCACAAAATAGGGCGACTCGCCGCAGGGGTTGTTGTTCGCTTTGTTGCCAATATTGAATGATTTGTTGTTGGAGAAACTGCCAACTGATTTGATGGAATGAGTTTTGCAGAATTTGTTTTAAAGATAGCGTTGTTGTCGTCGTAGGTAATCGAGAAAATGACCGTTCGATGACTTCGACATAAACAATCATATCACCCGGGCTAGGTTGAAGATTAGGCTGCCAAGCGTGGACTTTTAGCGGTTGGGAAGAACCTCTCGGAAGATGACAAAGAAGACGGCGACTGCGACTATTGAGGTCTTGTAAACTTGAACGATTACACCAAGGATCACCGGGACTCAGTTGGCGTTGAATGATTTGGAAGCGGTAGCTATCTAGGTGAAAAAATCCTAGAATTTCACTTCCTAAAGCCGCTAAGGCAAAGGCAAAAGCAGGCAGTTGTGTGGGTTCATAGGCGACTAAGTTTCCCAGAAGTTGACCCAGAAGTTGGTTGAGATTTTCCTTGGATGAACGCACAACTAAACGAGAATATCGACTGAGTTTGCGAATAACGAGGGCGGTTTCGGCGTTGATTCGTTCGTTTGAGGTGACGATTAAGACACATCGAAAGTGTTGAATTTTTGCCTGATTCAGTAGGGCTGGATCTCGACAATCTCCAATGATTAAATTCTCTAAGAAGTTGGGGAAATTGGGGATTTCCCAGTGTTGAGGATGGACTAATTCAATGGCACTCACTTTGACTCCGTAGGCTTTGAGCGCCACAACACAATGCTGTCCTAAACCCCCTAAACCACAGACTAAAAATTGATCGGACAGAGGTTGAGAATCATTTTCTTGCTGATTTTGAGGTCTATTTTCAGGAGTTGACATAGATGCAACCGATTTAACTTTCTTTTAAAGAATCTCGTTGACTTTGAGGCTGATGCAGGGAATCTGTTTCATCTCGATTGAGTCGCAGCCAAGGCGATAGTATACTTCTAGATGAGCTTGGTCTTCCGCTTCAAAAAGTAAGTGTTGATCGGGGAATACTACACGCTCGAAGTAGCCTGTTGTTGTACTGATAATTCGCAATACTTGCAATTGAGAGGTTTGGTTTTTGTAGCTACAAAGAATCACACTGTCAGACAGAGGGTTCGAGAGGTTTGCAAAATTCATAGCAGATGTTCACACGCTTTTGTCTATACAAGTTGCCGCACCCAAACTTCCTAAACTCACTCAAGTTGGTGATGGATAGTCTACTCACGATTTTCTGTCGAAGGCACAAGAGAAAAGGCTGGCAACCCTGGCTAGGAGTCTACGTTCCTTTATCCCTACCTTGATCAAAACACATCTGCTTGACAATTAAGTTAAGGTATGTTTAAGTAGTAACTCTGATATTCCCAATTAAGTTGGTAAAAAAAACACACAGGCGAATCCCCAATAAGCATTCAAAGTCACTCAGTTAGATAACTTTGGGGGTCATCTATTTTTGGTGACTTTGTTAAAAGATCAGGTTTTGTTTGTTCAATACATTCATAAATCTATCTTGAGGAATAAACTTTATTTATGTTTTTTAGGGTAAGCACAAGCTGTTTTATATCTTTTGAATTAATTGTATTAACTTTTGTTAACTTACTTGAGACCGAGCTGTTATAATCACTAGAATAGAACTGAATCATTCCGTGAAAATGATTCGATTTCGCGAGGTGAAAATGACCACAACTACATTAGATAAAGTTAGAACATTGGGGGACTGGGCCGCACTCGGAATTCAGCAACACTTAGAGAAAGTTCTCCAGCACGAACCAGAAGTTTTGGCAGACAAAGATCCCGAAGAACTCCACCAAATGCGAGTCGGAATGCGACGTTTACGTTCAGCGATTACAGGATTTGCCCCGGTACTCGATTTACCCCAGGGAACACAAAACAAAAACATCGGGAAAGTCTCTCGGTGCTTAGGAGAATTGCGGGATCTAGATGTTCTACTCGAAGCAATTGATCAACGATACTATCCGAATTTACCCTCAAAAGAACAGAAAGCAATCAAACAAGTTTTGTCCGAATTGAATCTACAGCGTCAACAAACGTTTAAGCAGGTGAAAAAGACGCTAGAAAGCAAGAAGTACAGACAATTAAAGCAAGAGTTGCAACAATGGTTAGACTCCCCGTGTTACACGAAAATCGAACAATTACCCATTGAAGAAGTTCTGCCCGATTTATTATTACCGCAAATTAGCCAACTGTTTTTACATCCCGGTTGGCAAGTGGGAATTGAACAGCTTCAAACAGAACCCACTCAAAATGGTTCAGAACAACTATCTTCTGAAACTGTAGAACAGATTTTGCAAGTCGAAGGAGAAACAATTCATGATCTGCGTAAACAAGTGAAGCGAGTTCGGTATTTGATGAACTTGTTTACTGATTTTTATGGCGCGACATACTCGGCTTATTTGCAAGACATGAAAGACATTCAAGAATATTTGGGCGATATTCAAGATAGTCATGTGTTAGAAGTCGTAATGACAAATGTTTTGGAGTCAGATATTAAGTCAGTCTTGCCGACTTTTGCCCAGGTGTTAGCGCAAAGTCGTTATAAAGCGTGGCAAAAATGGCAACTGTTTCAACGCCGATATCTAAATACAGAACTTCGCTTAAATTTCCGTTCAACCCTTCTGCATCCCATCGTAGACTTGACTTTACATTCAGAAGAATAAACCCTCACAATTAGTCACCACAATCGGCTAACGTGTTATTTCCCTCATCTGATTCAGGTGGGGGAGAGTTTGCACAAGATCGCGAAAGGTTTCTTTATTTTTGATGACGATTTCTTCGACCCCGGCAGCCAAAGCTGTCCAAAATCGGAGGCATATACACCGGTTGGGGGGTGGGAATACAGGCGTTTGCATCGCCCATTTGCGCCCAGGCGATCGCCCAGTACCGCCTTGACGATTTCTCGCAGGCTCTGATCAGCTTGCCAAATAGAATTACAAAATTCCGGTTGTTAAGTGAATCCATATTAAGAGAACTTTTCTAACATACAAAAATGTCCGGCTGACTTAATCGGTAGTGACAATCGATAGTTATCTGGATGGGCAGCGATGAACTCCTCGACTGCTGTTTTTACGCCCGTCGAGAAAAAGTCGTAATCATCAACAATAATATGTCCACCTTTAGATAATACCTGATCTAGAAAATTGAGAGCCACTAAAATAGGTTCATAAAAATCAAAATCGACGTAGGCAAAACAAACCTGTTGAGGCCGGTTAGATGACTGAATTGTCTCTTCAATGAATCCAGGTATAATTTGAGTCCGTTCTGAGGGAAAGTTAATATCATTTAATCGCTTTTGTACCAGATCAACAGAGGTGAGCATTGTCCCCGTGTAGGCATCCATTGATCGGAGATTAAAGATATCATCTTTTAGTGTATCTTTAGCGGAGGGTTTGGGTAATCCAGCAAAGGAATCAAAAAGCCAAATTGTTTTATCCGTCTTTTGAATTTCATGCGCCATTAATGCTGATGTCGCACCTTGGGCGACCCCAAATTCGCAGATATCCCCTGGTAAGGGTAAAGATTTGTGTAAATAATTGACAATATAGAGCGCTTCACTGACCGATGTACCTAAAAGTTTAAACAGTAAATCAGTTCTTACCTCGTCATAGTCTGATAAATCGGTCAGCAGTATCTTTTTATAAACCCCTTCCACTTCTTTGAGCAGTGTTTTATATCGAGTATCGGGTTTATTCAGTTGTGCTAGTTGATAGCCTAACTGTTTTTTAGAATAAAACTTATATAATTTATCTAGACTGTTAAAAATTAACCTATCCATCACGTTAAACATCAGATGGGTTTAGCTCCTAATGGTCTTCTGACTCTCTATTAAACCATAAAACGTGAACCATTACTTTTATTTTCAGATGCCTCAGTCTCAATTAATCCTACGGGCATATAGCAGTTCTATCTGATTTGTGAAATTTGCAGCGCCAATAAGCTTACAGTGCGGGCATTCCCGCCCGCCGGAAGTTCACGATGGTTTGTCGCTGCTCAAACGTCGGTTTGAGTTGGCTGAGTGTCGCCCCAATTGCGGGAATTGTTTGCGCCATCTTCACCCGTTCTCCCGGCTACAACCTTCTATTTGATCGCCGCTTTTCACCCCTAATTTCTCAACTGAACAGGCATCACTAAATAGGTCATTTTGAATCCGCCTAAAGGAGATAAAATCACGGGACTTGTAGCCGCATTAAGCTGAATTTGAATCTCAGAAGTATTGAAAACTTTTAAACCTTCCATCAAATATTTGACATTAAAAGCCAGTTCTTTCGGTTCTTCTCCTGAGATTTGAGCCGATAAAGATTCGAGTGCATTTCCCACATCCGCCGCTTCTACTGAGAGTGATATTTTCTGATTATCGTTATCAATGCTACACTTAACAATATCATTTTTCTGACTCGCTAAGACGGCAATTCGTTCTAAGGCGCTTAAAAAATTACGACGATCTACATTAATTTGATTCAGAAATTGATTGGGAATCAGTTGTCGATAAGCGGGATAAGACCCTTCTAATTTTCGACTATTTAATCGTTGATTTCCCAGTTCAAAGATAACTTGACTTTCATCAAATCTCAGCTTAACCATTGGTTTGGACTCTTCTTTGCCGCTAGAATAGGCAGCCATCATTCGTTCAACTTCTCGTAAGGCTCGAGCGGGAATCGTCACTTCAAAATCTTTGATTTCTGAGTCGCTATCAGCTTTCGATTCATCATCAGAATTCAAGTTTTCAGCTTTAACAACCGCCAAGCGATGACCATCAGTTGAGGCAAATTCAAGTAAATCTTTACTCACTTTTAGATGAACACCTGTTAAAACTTGTTTAGTTTCATCAGGACTGGTTGAAAATAACGTACCTTTTAATCCTTCCATTAAAGCATCAGCCGGAAGTTGAATGAATTCTCCTTCTTCGATACTCGGAAGTTCCGGGTATTCTTCAGCACTCATACCCCTCACTTGATAGCGTCCTGAACTTGAGGTTAATGTAATAATAGATTCTCCGGCTTCGTCATCGAGAGCAATCGGACTATTGGGTAAACGAGAGACAATATCATTGAGTAATTTAGCCGGGAGTGTAAAGCTTCCCCCTTGTTCAACTTCTGCACTCATACAAGTATAGATTCCTAAGCTTAAATCGAATGCAGTCAGGCTCAGTTGTTGAGTTTCTGAAGATGCTTTTAATAAAATATTCGATAAAATGGGATGGGTCGGACGAGAGGGAATTGCTCGGGAGATTAAGGATAAATTAGAACTGAGTTTTTCCTGTTCAACAATTAATCGCATAGATTGACCTGGGTAAAGATTGAGTTTTTATAAAAAGATTGGCAATCAGAGTATGAGGTTCTGACAACAGAATACCATTCCTAGAGTGAAGACACAGAGTTTTATATTCTATCGTTTTCTCTGCGATTTGCTAGAGCCTATTGCTCATCTTGTGGAAAACCTGTGGAAAACTGCTTAAACCTCTACGGCTCTAGTCAAGAGACTGAAGCAGTTTGGAGGTTTTCCACAGTGTTTGAGGAAATTATCCACAATTTTTTCCACAACAGAGGGAAAAAGAGCTACCGTTGAACTGTGGCGATCGCTAAGTGTTGAGTCCTGGAAAAGCCCATTGTTTTCTCCGAGGTACTGCGACCATAGCCCGATAGGGTTTGGTCCTATGGGGGATAGGAGGGGAGCCGGAGGGACGGAGGCTCCCAATTAATCTTTGTCATCACGTTTTATCTTCCTTTTGAGACTACGAATGTATTCTCTGAGTACGTCTGTCTGATTTCTTCCTTCTTGCTCACAATAAGTTTTGAGAATTGCTAGCTCCTGTTCGGGGACGTTGATGGTTAAGTATTTCATACTAACAAGTACGGTATAATACCAGTATGTTAATCACCTACCAGTACAAGTGCAACCCAACCCCTAGCCAGGCATCCACGATGGAAGCCTGGGGAGAGTTGCTGCGTAGACATTATAATTATGCACTCGGTCAACGACTCGATTGGCTACGTCGTACTCGATGTCAGATTGACCGATGCAGTATCGTGTCTGAAGCGATAGGTGATATCCCTGAAAAAGTTGACTATTACTCGCAAGCATCACAGTTACGCCAAACGAAAGAACTATTCCCTGAGTACAAGAACATCTATGCCGACTGCCTGCAGCAGAACTTGATGCGGTTAGATAAGGCTTGGAAGCGTTGGTTGATTCCTGATCAAACAAGTAAGCGGGGTGGTCGCCCTCGCTTTAAGAAACGGAATGACATCTGCTCATTCACATTCCCTAGAGTAAACTGTCCAAAAGCAGGAGCGCATCTAACAGGAAATGTTCTCAAACTGTCCAAGATTGGCGAAATTGAAGTGATCCTGCATCGCCCAATTCCTGATGGATTTGCAATTAAGCAAGCTACTTTAGTCAGGAAAGCGGATGGTTGGTATGTGAGTTTCTCTCTTGAAGACGATACAGTTCCGGAGCCTTTACCTGTAGATGAAGTTAAGAGTGTAGTTGGCATAGATGTTGGACTTGAGAAGTTTTTAGCGACATCGGATGGGCAAGCTGTTGTAATCCCTCGGTTTTATAGGAAATCTCAACAGCAATTAGCACGTCAGCAACGGCAATTGGCGCGGATGGAAAATGGTTCAAAGAACTACCGTCGGCAATCGAATAAGGTTGCTCGTCTTCATCTGCACGTTGCCAGGCAGAGAAAAGAGTTTCATTATCAAGTTGCACATTGGTTGTGTGACCAGTACGACTTGATAGCGTTTGAGAGCCTGAATATTAAAGGATTGGCGAGAACCCGACTTGCCAAGTCGATATTGGATGCAGCATGGGGAAGCTTCTTGAATATCCTGCAAGCAGTAGCGGTAAAACGCGGCAAGTGGGCAATTGGAGATGACCCTAGAGGTACGAGTATCGAGTGTTCTGGTTGTGGTGAAAGGGTTGAAAAAACCCTCAAGGATAGAGTTCATAATTGCTCTCATTGTGGGCTGGTAATTGATAGAGACTGGAACTCTGGAATTAACATCTTGAATCGGGTAAAACGGACGCTTGGACTAGCGTTTGCTGGCTGCGGAGGATACTTGGGTACAAGTCCTATGAGGCAGCAGCTCTCAATCGTGAGTTTGGGAAGCCCCTTCTATACTGCTCTTAGCAGTTAGGAGGGGAGGATGTCACCCGTCATAATAGAATTAAGCCGAAAAATCGCTATAAAACTCTTGACCCATGTCAGAAACTCAGGTAAACAACCCAGCCTCAAATCACGCAGAACCGACTTCTCGCTGTGTCTGGGTCTGTCAAAATCAAACCTGTCTGAGACACGGTGCCGAAAAGGTGCTGCAAGCCTTTCTAGACGCTGAGATTTCTGAAATCGTTATGGAGACGGGCTGTATGGGCCAGTGCAGTGTTGGCCCAACGGTTCGCGTCACTCCGGATGAAACTTGGTACTATCGAGTTCAACCCCAGGATGTTCCCAACATTGTTGAACAGCACCTCAAAGGGGGTCAACCTGTGGAAGAAAAGCTCAATCCCCGAATTCATCCTCGTTTTTACTACTAATTTCGCATTCAGAAAGAACCCAGGTTTTGATCAGGTCATTGACAATTTCCGGGACTTCATCATGGGGACAGTGACCTGCTGTGAGAAAATGTTCGCTCAGTTTAGGATAATATTGGCGAAACTTGGCACTGCGATCGCGACAGTTAATCCAAGGATCAGCTTCTCCCCAAACCAAGAGTAGCGGACAACTCAGTTGACTCAGCAGAACATCAACTTTTTCTCCTGATCGCGTTTTAAACACCGAAGCAAACACCTGCGCCGCACCGGGAGAACAAGAGGGACGATAAATGTCTTCAACCAGTTGTTCGGTAACAGTCTCGGGGTTTAAATAGACTTTTTTCAGGGTTTTGCGAATGGTTGAGCGCCGTCTTGTCCATTGAAAGACGGCATAACTGGCCCAATTCTGTTGGAATAGCCATCGCAAGCTTCCTGAAGCCGTCTTTTTCCAGGCGGGAGGGGGGGGAGCGGGTTCAGTTTCGGTAAATGGCCCTGCACTATTGAGCAAGATTAAACCCCGAGCCGATTGGGGACGTTGGGCGGCGACACATAAAGCCGCATATCCACCTAGAGAGTTTCCCGCTAATATTGCAGGTTGACCAATGGTTTCGCTGATAAAATCATCCAGTTGATCGCGCCAGAGATCGCTGCTATAGTCCCAGTTTGGTTTGGCTGAACGTCCGAATCCGAGGAGATCAATCGCCCAAACCTCGAAATGTTCACTCAAGCCGATAATATTTTTGCGCCAATGGTCAGTTGAGGCGCCAAATCCATGAACCAAGAGCAGGGGGGGACGCGAGGCTTGAGGTTCACCCGCCCGCACATAATAAATTAACTGTTCTCGCCACTTCCAGTAAGTACCCGAGATTTCATAAGGGTTAGCGGTTACAGTTGTTTGCATAGCATCAATTTTTGTGAACTCAGGTTGATGATTATCTTTTAATTTTAAGATGGGACTGCCCAACCCGGGATAATACCGAATCAGAAAGTTGTTTTTTACCTCAAGTTTTGGGAGCGGGAATTTTTAGATCTCCAGGGATTGAAACGCTGTTTGGGGTTCTCGGTCAGCCTCAACAATTTTCCGGATCGGTGTTTTTTGGCGAGTGTTTTGATAATCTTAAAGTAAGGATCTAATTCTGGCAAATTTGCGGATTATGACTCAACTCGGTCGGGAAGTGCTTTCTCAGAGCCAATCTCATCAAGCGTTAGGGGGTTTTTAGCGTCGTCGGAAGTGACTCACGGCTGTCTGAGCCGCTGAGAAATGATAGAATGGCAGGTAGAGGCGAAGTTCACCTTTGAGCTTGATGAAATAAAAAGTCCATTACTAAACACTAGAATCAGCTTCTAGTTTGTTTAGTTAATCAAGCCCTCAAAATAGCTGTTCTGCTGCTGTAACTCTGTAGAAAGTTTTAGGAAAAGGTGCATTGTCAACCTACCCATCAAAAAGCAGTCTAACCCTTCTCACATCCTGCATGGGGAAAATGGGAATAAAGATGACCTTTAAACCTGCTCCGATTGTCGGAAAGGAAGTTAAAAACTGATGCAGGGTGTGAAATTTATTCACCATGACGCCAGGGAGTTTTCCGAGTGATTGCCATATCATCGCGTCCGGTTCAACGTAACTGGGTCACAGTTAGCTTTGCTTCTACGCTTTATCTGTGTCCAATTTTAGATTTGCTCCTAGCAGAGATCCCTGAGTCCTGGCAAGCAGAACTGCGCTTAGGGCTTCAGGAGGCACTGGTGAACGCGGCCAAGCATGGCAACAAACTAGACCCCAGTAAAACAATCGTTGTCCGTTTCTCCATCATCAAAAATCAGTTTTGGTGGATTATTTCTGATCAGGGATCAGGTTTTCGTCCTCCCTGTCCTTGTCCCGCTCATTTATTAGACGATCATCACCCGCCAATAGAGGAGTCAATATTGCCTGTTGATGAGCATGAGTGTGGACGAGGTTTGTATATCTTGCACCAAATCTTTGATCGAGTTGAGTGGAACCCGGAAGGGACAGAATTAACGCTTTGTAAGGAGATAGTCAATTCCTATTATGCCTAAACTCGGATCACGCTAGGGGAGAAAACACAGGCTGAAATACAGCTTTGCTGCTTGATCCCTGAACAAAAATTTAGAGTAAATTTGAGCAGAACCTGACTCAGATCTGCTTTGAATCTCTCCCCAACTATCATAACAGTAAATTTTCCAATCTAGTTCAAGATTGTTTTTTTGGTGAATTCACACCATGACCTGGACAAGGAGGTGCTGAGATCGAGTGATCCAGCCAACCAATTGCTTGATTCAGGCGAGGGATCGATTCTTGGGGTTGATTTTTGAGTAGAAAAACCAGAGCCGCAATGATTTGTTCGCTCGCGCGAGCTTTGCGGTTAGATTTGAGTTGATGCCAGTCTTGATCACCGATGGCTAGGCGTTCGGCTAGAGCTTGGGCCAGCTCTTCGGTGGTATACTCGTCAAGGCGAGACACCAGGGAAGTATTAACGAGGCTAGCATTTTGAGCAGATGTGGGGATCGAGTTAACCATGAACAACCTTCTATCAAATAGAGAATAAGGGAAGTTGCATCTTTGCATTTATATTATGCCAATAAACTTCACCCCTAAACCGATCCCGATTATACTTAATCTGTCTGGCTCAGAACCTTACCCCGTTAAAACAGAGATGACATCGCAAGATCAGGAATTTGAGCAAGCGTTATCTCAAGTCGAGCGATCGCTCGTGGGGATCAAACAGCGTTATGCTCAAGTTAAACGAGATCAACGCCGTCAGGCTGAACTTAAAAATCGCATTGATCAAGTGATCCCCGAACTGCGTCAAACCCGATCCCGTCAATTACGAGAGGAATTGCGTCAAATTGAAGCTGAGTTAGAAACCATTGAACTCAACCTCGAAAGCAGCTTGTTTACTTGGGGAAGTCTCAAAGAACCCTTTTGGCAAGCGGTTCGCTTTGGGGGATTGGGGATCATTTTAGGATGGATACTGAAGTCTTTGGCGGGATAACGAGATCAGCACCAGATGAGAACCACCAAGACACAAAGACACGAAGATTTGCTCTGGGTGTTTTCTGTGTCTGGGTTGAAAGATTCCTCAAGTTGTTAAGACTGTAACGTTTTTAAGTCTCCTGGGGGAACAGCACCTTTTTCGGTAATAATGGCAGAAATTAATTGGGCGGGTGTAACATCAAACGCCGGGTTATAAAACTCAACTCCCGTCGGACATAAGCGGGTATTACCGACTTCATAAAGTTCTGTTGGATCTCGTTCTTCAATGGGAATTTCTGCTCCAGTTTCCAGTTGAAAATCCACCGTCGATAAAGGAGCAGCAACGAAAAAAGGAATATTGTGGGCTTTGGCTACTAACGCTAAACTATAAGTGCCAATTTTGTTCGCTGTATCCCCATTTGCTGTAATTCTATCTGCGCCTACAATCACCGCATGAATTAAACCTTGTTTCATGCAATGAGCCGCCATATTATCGGCTATTAATGTAACTGGAATTTGGTCTTGAACACATTCCCAAGTTGTTAGTTTTGCCCCTTGTAAACGAGGACGGGTTTCATCGGCGTAGACTCTTTCTAGCCGTCCTTCTCGCCAAGCTGAACGAATCACACCAAGAGCGGTTCCATAGCCTCCAGTGGCTAACGATCCGGTATTACAATGAGTGAGAATATTGAGTTTTTCAGGAGATGTCGGTAAAACGGTTAATCCGGTATCTCCGATCAGTTTACAGGTTTGAATATCCTCAGCATGAATCGTTTTTGCTGTTTCTAATAAGGCTTGTTGTACCTGTTCAACTGATCCCTTGGTTTCTTGAGCGGTTTTCAGCATTTGATCAATCGCCCAAAACAAATTAACAGCCGTTGGACGAGTGCGGCGTAACACATCAGCTACGGTTTCTAATTGTACTAAAAATTCTTGAATATCAACAGTTTGGATATCTCGGGCGCCGAGATACATTCCATAAGCTGCGGCGATTCCAATGGCGGGCGCACCTCGAACAATCATCGTTTTAATCGCATGAGCCATATCTTCATAGCGACTAATTTCAATTCGAGTATATTCTTTAGGAAGGCGAGTTTGATCAATCAGCAGAACGTGATTATCTTGCCAAATGATCGGATAAACTTGAGTCAGGCTAGAAGTCATAGGGCGTTGAGAATGGAAATATACAATTTATATTCTAGTTCTATTCTAGTCTACACCTTTTAGGGATTTTGTTTGAGTCAGCCTAGAGCGAATCTGTCGAATTAAACTGTGAATCTTAGCTGCAAGCTTGTAGCGTAGATAAGGAAATACTCCCCGATAGATTACTTTAAAATTGTATTCAAAAAGAATCTCTAAAATTTCATCTGCGCTGAAATGGTTTAAGTACGCAACTCCGCGATCAATCAACTCATCACTATACTCTAAATATTTCCTAATACCCATCCGTTCAGACCAGTCCCAAGTCTTTTTATAGGTCTGATACATCTCCGGTTTATAGGCTTGGAAATTCACTTGTTTTCCGGAAAGATAAGCTTCAATATATCGACAAGCAATTTCAGCACTTTGCATTCCATGTCGAATCCCTTCTCCGCCCAACATATTCACGGTTGAAACTGCATCTCCAATGGCAATAATGTTATTTTGTGAATAGGTATCTTTCAGGCCGCTACAATATTTCAATACTCCACCATGAATATTAATAATATTGTATGAAATTCCTGATAAATAATCATTTAAAATCAGTTCAATATAGGTTTTAAGGGAGTCGGTCTGTTCAACAATTTTATGCTCACGTTTGAGTCTAGCAGAACCCACTTTTAAAAGATTTTGTTCCATCGGAAAAATCCAAGAATATCCTTTAGGCATCCATTTGTGACCTAGAAAAAATATTAATTCATGGGCATATTTTTGATAGTCTGAGCTTTCTACTTCTATTAAATATTCCGTTCCAATTCCGGTTAGGTAAGATGAAGATTTTTGTCGGGATGGAGAAATCACCGCTCGGGTCGGGCCAGTAGCATCTACCAAAACTTGAGTCGATACATGAACCGTTTCATGGCTTTTATAAGGTTTGAACTCAACGACTGTTTTTCCACTTTCTTGAAAATGTTGAATGTAGCGGTGTCCCATGCAAACTTCACCCCCTTGTCGTTGAACTTCTTGGGCTAAAAACTCTCGCAGTTTAGCAAAATTCAAGACAGCACCCCGAGGGCGATCGCATTCCCAACTTTGATGAACATGAGTTGTAACAATTACAATTTTTTGCCACAAACTACCGACCACATCTGGAGGGAGATTATACTGTTCTAGGGTTTCTATCGGAGTTGCGGCGCTTGAAAAGTCATTTTGACCAAAGGTTTGATGCTGTTCGGCGAGTAAGACGTTTTTACCAGACTTTGCAAGCTGTCTCGCACAGTGACCACCCGATGGCCCTGCTCCCACAACAACAACGTCAAAATGCTTCATTTTCCCAATCTAACACTAACTGCTTTTACAGTTTACCGGATGTGTTGTATTTTCTAAACCAACGGTGTGAGCGCTTAAAGTCAGCAGTTTAATTGTAGCCGAATCGGTGCTATTCTCGCGAGAGAAACTCAAAAGATTTTTAGGTAATCTTTATCCAAAAAAGTGAGAATTCAATCAACCACCGAGGAGTTACAACTAACGAGATTTACTTCTTGAAAATCGGGAATCGGTTGACGACTTGAAGTAATCGGAATAAATTCTCCTTCGAGTACAAAATCATCAGCGTTGAGAACGACGGCTAAAATGGCTTGGGTTGATTTCAATTTAATCACAGCATCATCTAAAAAGCCATCTTCATCAAAATCGATGAGTTCCATATAGTCAAGATCTTCTTCAGTAAGTCCACCCGTGAGTCCGATTTTATCTGCATCTGCAAACCAATCAAAGTCAGTAATTACTTGGGCTTGATAGATATTATTAGTGGCTGCATGAGCTTCTAAAATAAACACATCAGTATGACCATTATTATTGAAGATTTCAGCTTGAACAGATTTATGAGTGACTAAGGTTGTCATGCAGGGCAGCACAGTTGCCAGCAGTAAAGTGCTTAGTTGTGTTACAATCATTTATTGAGGATTCATCTCTACGATTTCACTCTACGGATCTGTGCATTTACTATCTGAAAGGTTGGTGCTACTATTTCCACCTAGACATGATCTCAATTCAGAAGTGAATAATAGGTCAGGTACCTACGATCATCAATTTATAGGGAATTTTTCCTCCGTTTAAGTTAACAGAGATGAGCGAGTTTTAGTAGACAATTTGCGAATTGGTTACGATTGACTGTAAGAAAGTTGTAAATCAAAGAAAGATTAATCAAATCCTCCGGGTTATATCAAAGACAATCGGTTAGTAAAAAAGCCTATTTTCTTCTGTCTCGGGAGGGTTAGCTAATTTTACAGATTTTTTTAAAAATCTACAGGACTTACGTCTCAACCCAGTTTCGGGCTGGGAACCTCAACAGGGCTGTTGATCAGCCAAGGAGTGCGTAAGTCCTGAATATTCGGTGTTGAAATCGTCTAATCTTTACGATTCAACTCGAATCACTTGTTCATAATTATTTTGGGCTTTTTTCTCGTATACTTGACGAGCCTGAGCATCTTTATCGCCATAAAAAAATGAGAGAAGTGCAAAACGACGACCTGCGGTTATATCGGTTGCTTCGTGCATTAAAGAACAAGAGAAAATAATCGCACTCCCTGTATCTGGTTTGTACAGATGAAGACAATGTTCTGGGAATCTCAAAAATCCCCCAACATATTCCTCTACATTCAAGTTAATCGTCATTGCAAACCGACGGTGAGCTGTTCCCGGTGTGGTGTTATCTCGATGGGGTCGAAAATATCCACCTTCTTCGGCATTATAACAGGCTATTTTGTAGGATTCTCGACGGCTGACTTCAAATTGAAAAGCGTGTTGAATTTCCGGAAAAACTCGTCGCTGCATTAGAAAATCAATGTGATTAATTAATGCTAAATCTTCTATAAAATGATCGCGACGCCGTTTATGGCTGGGGTCAAGATATCCTACTGTTTTCTCTCCATCTCGTCGCATAAAACCGGATTCAGAGTTTCCGCGAGTTTCCCAAATCTCAATCAGGTAGCGACAAAATTTGAGATCGAGAACGTTAGGAATGAGCAACACAGGGGCTTGCATTTGAATAGCTCGGGGTTCTTCTCGACGAATGAGAACCTGAAGATCTCCTAAGAGTTTTTGAATCGCTTCTTCGAGGTTATTGAGAGGATATATCCCTAAAATTCGCTGGTTTGAATCCAGTAAAAAGCCAGTCCGAAGATAGGATAAAGTAGAATGATCTCCGTCTGCTGAAGAACAAACTCTGTACTTTAAACTCACTTCAAACTTGCAATCACACAGCAAGCTAAAGGGAATATTATGAGTTTGAGCAAATATCAGGCGAGATTCAGGCTGATCTGAACTAATAGAAAAAACGCGCAGATTCGATTGATTTAAAATCGGCATTAAATCTCGAAATCGACAGGCAATTTCACGACAAGCCGGAATTTCATCTAGAGCGTAAAAAAGCAGAAGAATTGGTTTTCCGGCATTGTTACGCAGGAAGAAATCGCCTTTATTTTGAGTGGGTAAGCGAAACCAAGGTGCAGGGTCACCAACCCGAAGTAATGGTGTTTGAGGCTTCATTGTCGCAATTTTGGGATTTACCGATTTGACGACTCAATCATCGGACTAAAGGTTCCCTAAAAGATGAAATTTAGAGAGAGAGTTGAAGCTTGAGTCAGCTTTTTTTCGTTTTCCAACTAACCCTTGATTGAAATCAAAGTTCAATCTAAATTAACAGTTTTAAACAACTTAGAGCAAGCGTTAGCAGCTTTAGAGACCCGAAAAAGATGAAGTCAACCATAAAAACCCAGTTTCTTCAAGAAACCGGGTTTTTCGAGCGGACTGTACCTTACTCAACTAAAAAATGCTATAAGCCAAGCAGATTGCTGTCGTTATCCGATCGCCGACATGGGTAACAGAGCATCCTTCAACAACTGAATTTTATCCGTTCTTTCCCAAGGTAAACCCAGGTCAGTCCGTCCAAAATGACCGTAAGCTGCAACCTCTTGGAAGAAGTGTCCACCTCGTTTAGCAGGTAAATTCTGCAAGTCAAACGCTTGAATCATTCCCGCAGGACGCAGTTCAAAGTTCTGCTGAATCACCTCAATCAGCTTATCTTCATCTACTTTGCCGGTGCCGAAGGTTTCAATAAACAAACTCACCGGACGAGCAACCCCAATCGCGTAGCTAACCTGAACTTCGCATTTATCCGCTAATCCAGCAGCAACGATATTTTTAGCAATGTAGCGGCAGGCATAAGCGGCACTACGGTCTACTTTTGTGGGGTCTTTACCCGAAAAAGCCCCGCCTCCATGACGAGCATAACCCCCGTAGGTATCAACAATAATTTTACGGCCAGTCAAACCCGAATCCCCTTGGGGGCCACCAATCACAAATTTACCTGTGGGGTTGACTAAAAAGCGCGTCTTGGCATCCGGCTTAACGCTAATATCCTCAAACACAGGTTCTACCACTTCAGACCAGAGATCTTGTTTGATTCGGGTTTGAATTGCAACGGGGTCTGTAATTTCTCCAATTGTAGCGGTGTGTTGAGTCGAGATTAAAATGGTGTCAATTCCCACCGGGCGGCCATCTTCATAGATGATAGTCACTTGGGTTTTACCGTCTGGACGCAGGTAGGGAAGGGTGCCATTTTTGCGTACTGCTGCCAGTTGACGGGAAATGCGGTGGGCTAAACTAATCGGTAGAGGCATTAGTTCAGGCGTTTCGTTACAAGCATAGCCGAACATTAAGCCCTGATCTCCGGCACCGATAGCATCTAACTGTTCCTCACTCAGATGTTCCCGTGTCTCCTGCGCTCTGTCAACCCCTTGAGCGATATCTGCGGATTGTTCATCTAAGGCAACCAGAACAGAACAGCTATTGGCAGAAAAACCGTTATCTGCATGAATATAGCCAATATCAGCAATTTTTTTGCGAGCGATGTCAATATAGTTGACCTGTGCTTTAGAAGTGATTTCGCCCGTAATTAAAACTAAACCTGTGTTGACGACGACTTCGGCAGCAACCCGGCTTTTGGGATCTTGGGTGAGTAAAGCATCCAAGATGGCATCGGAAATTTGATCACAAATTTTATCGGGATGGCCTTCTGTAACTGATTCAGATGAAAAAAGGTAACGACTAGACAAAGGTAGTTCCTCCTAAATATTAAAGCTGGGTTGATTGTAAAGTTTTGATTAAACTCGCAATTCAAGCTACTCTGACCCCAAAAGTCATTGGTCAACCCGATGAATGTTTGTTGCTACGCAAGAAGCTACAAAGTGGCAAGGAATTTAGTCAATCCTCAGGAATGCTCGAGGCTACTCGAAGTCATCTGCAACTTGAAGAACTTGAATTTCATCAAGTTGAGTGATAATAACATCAGCTTGACACAAATTTTTAGCAGTTTCGGGTTTCCAACTCATCCCAATACAACCTGCCGCCCCCGCTTTTTTAGCCATCTCCATATCCACTGCTGCATCTCCAACCATTAGAGTCGTCGAAACTTCTACCTCTAAGTATTTGCACGCTTGGCAATATAAATCTGGATCAGGTTTACTCAAGCCCTGATCTACACCCATTTGCAGTTGAATATAGTCTCCGAGCTGATAACGTTCGACAAATGCTTGTACTTCTCGAAGGGGGGCGGCGGAGAGAATGGCCAGTTTCAATCCCACTTCTGAGAGAAACTTCAACACCTCTAAGCTGCCTGGAAATAATGGGGACGGAGCTGCATCTTTCAAATATTGGTCAGCTTCATTAAAAGCTTGGCGAGCTATTCCTAACGATTCTAACCACCCCCGTCCCGTTTCGGCAATATAGGCCGCCGCCGCAATTTCATTTTCTCGCCGACTGCCCACTGCCATTAATCCGGCAGGATCGAGCTGATCACCTTCTACACCAAACGCCATTAACAGTGGCTCTCCGACACCGGGGATTTGAGCATCAATTAAACGCGATCGCTTCTGAGCAAGATTTCTCAAAAAATTTTCAGAATTTTCTAGCGTGCCATCCTTATCAAAAATGACAGCGCTAATCTTCTCAAAGATAACGCCTTGAACCTGAATAGTAACCAACTAAGACTTCTCCAACAAACTTCTAGTCTTCTTGCTGAACAAGCTGAAAAAAGAGGGACATTCCCTCTTCCTTAAAACCTTAACTTCTAAGATTCGGCAACAGCCGAGGCTTCTTCTGGTTCAGCCGTCTCAGGTTCGGCTTCTTCCACCTCTGTTTCGGTTGCAGGAACTACGTCTTCAGGAACTACGGCTTCAGGAACTACGGCTTCATCAGCAACTTCTAGAAGTTCTTCATCCTCGGTTGCAGGCGGAATGTCTATCTCACTCAGTTCCGCTTCATCAACCGCAGGAGCATCTGTTCCTTGCTGTTCGGCTAACATTTTCTCTCGGAACTTAGCAGCCATTTCCTCAGCTTTCTCGTAGACAAGCTCAGGATTTTTCACCATTGCTCCCGGTTCAGGTTCAAGCTGCTTTGTTGACAATGAAATCCGACCCCGATCCGCATCGAGATCAATGATCATCACTTTAACCTCATCATTAACATTGAAGACACTGTGAGGTGTATCAATGTGATCATGGGAGATCTCGGAGATGTGTAACAAACCGCTCACGCCACCAATATCAATAAAGGCACCATAAGGTTTGATTCCGCGTACTGTTCCGATCACCACTTCTCCAACTTCGAGTCGGTTCATCTTCCGCTCAACTAAAGCACGACGATGACTCAACACCAGTCGGTTTCGGTCTTCGTCTACTTCTAGGAACTTCAGAGGGAGTTCTTCTGAAACCAATTCCTCTTTGGGCTTTCGGGTACTAATATGGGAGCCGGGAATAAAACCGCGTAATCCTTCAATTCTAACCAGAGCGCCACCTCGGTTAGTCGCAAACACTTGGGATCTTACCGTTGCATCTTCTGCTTGCAGTTGACGAACTCGTTCCCAAGCTCGCATATACTCAATCCGACGAATCGATAGGGTAAGCTGCCCATCTTCATTCTCATCGGTTAGAATAAAAAACTCACGGGTTTCGTTGGACTGTAATACTTCGTCCGGACTCTCCACCCGGTTAATTGACATTTCCTGGAGGGGAATGTAAGCTGCGGTCTTAGCACCAATATCAATCAGAGCGCCTCTAGGTTCTAAACTAAACACCGTTCCTGGAACAACGTCTCCCGGACTAAAATGATAGTCATACTGATCGAGTAAGGCGGCAAAGTCTTCGTGGGTAAAACCCACATCTCTCTGATTGGTTTTCTGATTGATCATGCGTGTTGTTTCCTAGATTTTCTCTCCTTAGTAGTTTTTGACACAACTTAGAGCCTTTCTTCCACTTGCTTTGCCTGAAATTTGGTTTGAGCATTGGAAGATCCCAAGTTTTGAGGTGACATTCAACCTCACTCTAATTGCTTTGACCTGCGCCTCACTTTAAAAGAGGGCAGGACAATGAGTTGGGTCTAACTAACTTAGATCCGTTATAGAACTATAGCTAATCAACTCTAACAACTTTCCCCAAACTGAGCCAAAATTTGGCTTGAGTTAGGGAATGAGCAGTCTTTATAACTGTAACTCTGGGGTTATGTCGATTAGTCTAGGTCAGAGCATTACTATTATGCCACACTTATCTGAGTTTTGTGTCAAGGGGATAGAAAGAATTGAAATCAACAGTTGAGAACAGCTGATCATTCCTCAAACCCGAAATTAAGGAAAGATTGCTTCTTGGGGTTGGGTTTGATTTTCTTCAGCTTCCCCCGACTGTAAACGTTTTAACGAACTGAACTCAGATGTAGATTCCTCTGAACAGGAGTTGGCGGAAACATCGGCTTCTTCTTCAGCTTGATCACTATTTCTCTGATAGCTTTTGAGGTGATCTAAGGTTTCCACAAAATCTCGGATTCCTTGAAACTTTCGATAAACCGAAGCAAAACGCACATAAGCCACTTCACTAACTGATTGGAGCTGTTCTAGAACTAATTCACCAATTTCCTGACTGGAAACTTCCCGAATCACACGTTGTTGTAATTCGGCTTCCATCTCATCAATAACTGCCTCTAAAGCCGTTGTTTCCAAGCCGGTCTTTTCACAAGCTCGTATCAGACCTCGTAACAACTTAGAACGGTCAAAAGATTCTCTCTTCCCATCTCGCTTAATCACCGTAATCGGCACGAATTCAATCCGTTCATAAGTCGTGAAGCGATGCTTACAATTCAAACATTCTCGACGACGACGAATACTTCTGCCTGACTCTGCGGAACGAGACTCCAAAACTCTACTATTGGTGTGTTGGCAAACAGGACACTGCATAACTATAATTTTTCAAGTTATAACTCCCTCAAAGCGGTCATACCCTTTGACTAGAGTGAAAAAACAGAATCCTTATTATAATAGCCTGAATATAGACTTCAGGGACTAAAGGAATTTCCCATAGCCCCGGATGAAGTCTGCTTCTATTGGGTTTGCTTGATGCTATGCTCTTAAAAATTTTGCGGATCTCCAGCAAAAAAGCATTCTAGCTTATTTTCCAATCCGAGGAGGTTCTCGGAAGGCGATCGCAAAAAATAGCACTCCCAAAGCTAAAGCCAAAACTAAGATATAGGCAACGCTTTCCATTGTGTCAAAGTTTCCTTATATTCCAATTGATCATCAGTTTACCAGTTTAGAGATCAAAACCGTCGAAAGAATCCTCTTTGATCTCACTCCAAATTAGAGAAGAGCTAAGACTAGGAGACGAGTTTAATCCCCTAGCTTAACTCTCAAAAACTTACATCAACCTGTATTTGAGGTAGATGAAATCCATTTCACAAAAGTGACTCTAAACTGTTTTATTAGTACGAGTTGTTTTGTCACCCAATTTCTGGAAGAGTCCCCATTCCACTTGCTCTTCGAGGTCAGCTTCAATTCCCGCAAATACATCCCGGAAGATGGTACGAGAACCATGCCAGATATGACCAAAGAAGAACAGCAGAGCGAAGCAGGCGTGAGCAAAGGTGAACCAGCCTCTTGTACTGGTGCGGAATACACCGTCAGAATTCAGAGTTTCTCGGTCAAACTCGAAGGGCTGACCCTGTTGAGCTAGACGAGCATACTTTTTAACCGTGGGTGCATCGCTAAAAGTTTGACCATCCAACTGACCGCCATAGAAAGAAACCGTTACTCCAGCTTGCTCAAAGCTATAACGAGATTCTGCCCGACGGAAGGGAATATCAGCTCGGATTACACCGTCTTTGTCTTGTAAGACAACGGGGAAGGTTTCAAAGAAGTTGGGAAGACGACGCACAGTCAGTTCACGACCTTCACGATCAGTGAAGACCGGATGACCCGCCCAACCTTGGGCAATCCCATCACCGTCGTTCATTGGACCAACACGGAATAAACCGCCTTTAGCCGGACTATTACCAACATAGTCATAGAACGCCAGTTTTTCAGGAATCTTAGACCAAGCTGTCGATAAGCTATCACCAGAGGCGACACTGGCTTGAACTCGCCGCTCAATTTCTTGCTGGAAGTAGCTTTGATCCCACTGATAACGAGTCGGGCCAAACAGTTCAATTGGAGTAGCTGCCGAACCATACCACATGGTTCCTGCGACCACAAAGGCCGCGAAAAACACCGCCGCAATACTGCTAGACAGTACAGTTTCGATGTTCCCCATCCGCAGAGCTTTATACAGGCGTTGGGGAGGTCTTACCGACAAGTGGAATAAACCCGCGATAATTCCCACAATACCTGCCGCAATGTGGTGAGCGACAATACCCCCGGCATTAAACGGGTTAAAGCCCTCTGGCCCCCATGAGGGCGAAACGGGTTGAATACTACCCGTCAAGCCATAGGGATCAGAAACCCACATTCCGGGGCCGAACAATCCAGTCAAGTGGAAGGCTCCAAAGCCGAAGCACAGAAGACCAGATAAGAACAGGTGAATCCCAAACATTTTGGGTAAATCCAAAGCGGGTTCACCGGTGCGGGGATCGGTAAACAGTTCGAGATCCCAATAAACCCAGTGCCAAACGGCCGCTAGGAATAGAAGACCGGACAGAATGATGTGAGCGGCTGCAACGCCTTCAAAAGACCAAATTCCGGGGTTGCCAGAGGCTTCTCCGGTGACGCTCCAACCCGCCCAAGATTCGGTGACTCCCAAACGAGCCATGAAGGGCATGACAAACATTCCCTGACGCCACATCGGATTCAAAACGGGGTCAGATGGATCAAAGATTGCTAGTTCGTAGAGGGCCATTGAACCCGCCCAGCCTGCTACGAGAGCAGTGTGCATTAGGTGTACAGAAATCAGCCGTCCCGGATCGTTCAGAACTACTGTATGTACGCGGTACCAGGGTAGTCCCATTGACTACGCTCCTCCTCTATTTGTAAGGTATACTTTTTTAAACTTTGCCATGAATACCCGTTTCCTTACCCTAAAGTTAACGATTTGTCAACCTTTATTTAAGCTAAGACCGTTTTACGGGTGATTTGCATCCATGAAACTTATGTGAAGTACCTGACCCCAACACAGGAGATGCGCGGAGCAGGTTTCGTGTCTCGTCTGCCGTTGCCAAAAGAAACTTAGCTTCTTTTGGTCTTAAACAGCATCTCTGGTTGATTGCTCAACCTTTATCTCCTAGACAGGAGAACCCACGCAGCAGTCCACCTCCCGCAGACCGAAAAAATTCTCTGATTTTACGCCTCAGACAAGTTTGGACTCTTGGAACAGTGACTCGTCTGATTCCCTATTTTAAAGAAGTGTATCGATAGTTAGAACCAATTGCAAGAGTATTTGCAAAACTCAGAAACCATCCGAGTCAAAAAAGCCGAGAAAAATCCCCCCAGTGTACTAACCTTTGTTATCTAACCTAGCTGCTTTCGGCTCGACTTTTACCCCGGTTCAGTCGAGATCAAGGGAGTCTCTATCCTTTGGCATTGAGCCGAAGCCGTACATAAGCGATCCAACACTTGGTCAGCCGTAATTAAGCGAGTCAGAATCACTTGACCAATGCTACTGGCTGAGTGATTATTCTCAGAGGAGAGAGTCAAGGGTTTAACTTCCAGCATCAAGACGGCATCTTCTACCCGATGCAGCCACATTTTTTCTTTCTTGTCACACAAACAGAGATTCAATTTCTGGATTTCTGGTGGGCGGCGGTGAGCGGCTTCATCCCACAGGCCACCAACACCCCAGACACGACCCACAGTCCATCCATCCGTTAAAAAGAAGTATTTCATGGACTTTCTGTCGCCTACTCAAGCTAGAACTAAACTTAAAGATAGCGCGAAATCATTCAGGCGCTAGCTTTAATCACAATAGTTTTGGATTTTCAGCAATAGCCCTGACGCTCAACCCACCGATAGAAATTAACACAACCGATACGCTAATCCTCCCCAAATGTTGAGATAATCAGGTCAATGTTAGAAACAATATCCGCTAACTCCGACCCTATACCTGGAGAATAGGAGATACTCCCAAGTGAAACTCGCCGATTGGATTGGTTTTCTCTGTCTGATTATTGCTCTGGTGATTTTGTGGCAGTTTCAACAGATTGTGCTGTTGATTTTTACCTCTGTGATTTTAGCGATCGCCCTTAACAGTTTGGTCAGATGGCTTCAACAGTTTAGACTTAAACGCGGCATGGCTGTGATCATCGCCTTAAGTTTAGTAGTGCTATTTGGGATATTATTTTTCAGCCTCGTCATGCCCCCTTTCTTAACTCAATTTCAGCAGTTGATTGAGTTAGCCCCAAAAGGATTTAACCAATTTATCGGATGGGTTGATAACCTGCTAGCAAATCCTCCGGCTAGGTTTGCTCAATACGAGCTTCGCATTCCCAGCGTTACGGAAATTGCCAAACAAGTTGGGCCATTTGCTCAAAATGTTTTAGGTAACTTTTTTGCCTTTTTTTCCAACTCCCTCACTACCTTGCTTCAACTTTTGTTGGTGATGGTATTATCTTTAATGTTTCTCAGTAATCCACCCGCCTACCGACAACTGTTTGTGCGCTTGTTTCCTTCATTCTACAGGCGACGAGTTTCGGAAATTCTGGAGGCTTGTGAAACGGCTTTGTTGCAGTGGATGGGGGGAATTGTAATTAACTCCATTTTTATTGCGAGTTTGAGTGGAATTGGTTTACTCGTCCTGGGTATTCCTTTCGTCTTTGCTCATGCCTTATTGGCTGGAATGTTTAATTTTATTCCCAATATCGGCCCAACTGCCAGTGTGATTTTTCCGGTATCGGTAGCCCTGATCGATAATCCCTGGAAAGCACTGGCGGTGATTATTCTCTATCTGATCATTCAGAATTTAGAAAGCTACTGGTTTAGCCCCATGATCATGCAAAAACAGGTGTCTCTGCTTCCGGCGGCGACGTTAACGGCTCAAATTTTCTTTGCGCGATTTTTCGGCTTGTTGGGGCTAATATTAGCACTTCCTTTAGCAGTAGTTTCCAAAATTTGGATTGAAGAAGCCATAATGAAAGATATATTAGATAGATGGCATGACAATACTGAAAAATCCCTGATAGAATTGTCTCCCGAATCCGTTATAGATTTTGAACCCGAACTTAAACCCATCCCAATTGATCACCTTTCCAACCTTGAAGATGAATCAAATGATCCGCAATGAAAGAGATCGAACAAGTAGCCGAGGCTTTAGAAAACCAAGACTATCGCACGGCGGCTAAACTGCTAAAGCAACTGCAAAAACAATCTCCCCAAAATCCTTGGGTGCAATTGTATATCGGTCGTTGGTATGAAGGCACTGACAAGCTGAAATCGGCTGAAAAAATGTATCGCCAATTGCTTCGCGACGCTACAAACCCAAAAGTAATTGATCAAGCCCGCAAAGGTTTACAACGTCTGGAATTGATCGAACAAAACCGCCGACAAGCCGCAATTACCGAGGCGAAAGCAGACCCCCGCAATACAGAAACCGGAGTTTTAATTCTCGAACCTATTGACCCCCAACACAAGCAAGCCGCAGCCCAACATTTAGCAAAACTGTTGAATGTCGATGCCTATACCGCCCGAATGCAGTTACAAAGTCGGGGTTGGCGACTCTATCGGACGGGTGAAATGGCGGAGTTACAAGTTTATGGTCAACAGATGCGAGAGGCGGGAATTCCCGTATTTTGGGTCAACCTGACTGACATTGAGACTATTCATGTGTTTCAAGTTCTGTATTTTCAGTCTGTTTCACCTCAACCCGTAGTCGTTTGTCAAAATGAAAATCATCAACTCGGTTCTCTTTCCTTTGACTGGTCAGAAGTGACGCAACGAGTTGAAGGTTTACTTCCCTTGTTTATCGAAGCGATGGACTTCGACCCTCGACGCCGCCGCACAGACCGATTTCGCCACAAAGAGATGACTCAAGATTATGCTCAAGTGTATGATTTACATCTGGGTCATCGTCACTCTATTCTGCGATTTTCTGACCAAACTTACGACTTTAAGCAAGGAATTTCTGTTAATCCTCCTACAACATCCAACGCGACGGGGTTCGGTTCTTCTCTAACTCAAAATACGACTCGCCTCAATTGGAATCGTCTACTCCATCGGTTTAACCAGAGTTTAGCTGATGTGCAACTCTGGTCTTATTTTACGCCGTTTGCAGAAACAGCGATTGATTACACTCAACTACTGAGTCGTTTAAAATCTCATGTTTATATAGAGCGGAAATCTGAAACCCCTTGGGACCCAGCATTTCATCTCTATAGTGGGTTAGTGTTTATTAAAGTTCAACAAAAATAACGGACGAGGATTATTTCATCCGTTATTTCCCAGCTATTGCTGTTAAGAGGTTCAGACTCGTTTTAGCGAGACCCAACTTGACCCGCCATACCCTTAAACATATTCATGCTTGGACCCGGACGACGACGGCCAGAGGTCGATTTAGGCATTAAATAGTCAGGGGCAAAGGTCATTCCCGCAGGTGTAGGTTCAATACCGTTATTGAGAGAAGGTAGTTCTTTCGGCTTCACAGAGATCGCCTCAATTGTCGCCTTAGCCTCCTCTTTAGCTTCTTGAGATGCGGGCTTTGCTTTCGCTTTAACAGTGGTCTTCTTGCTGCTCTTTTCTGCTTTTTTGGGTTGTTCTTCTTTCGCTTGAACTTCTACGGGAGCAGGTTGAGATTGTTGAGGAGCGGATGGGGTTTGAGCTGAGTCAGTTCCCTTTGCTTCCTCAAGCTCTAAAAAATAATCAGACTTCTTACCAAAGCCAAAAACTTTTCCTATCATTTTATTTCCTCTATTTTTTAAGAAATATTATGCTGCTAGATTAGAGGAAAACCGCAAGAACTGTCTACATTTATTAACATAAATTTACATTTCAAGTAAAAAATCATACTATCTTCCAGAAGATAAGTAAAAATACTGAGTCAATTGTTGCAATTCTTGATATGATTCTCAGAATTTAGTGATCCGTCACTTGATTAACTGTACTATTCCCTCTCGAACACCTGTTAACAGTAGTTTATCTTGTGAAAAAAGTTCATTTGTTGCCTTCCCATGAACAGTACCAGTAACCGCAATCCCGTTATCCTGATTCACGGTATATTTGACACTACGGCGATCTTTCGGAAAATGTCAGCCTATCTCACCCAACAAGGATGGGAGGTTCACAGCTTTAACCTTACCCCGAATTATGGGTTTTTAGGGCTAGACCGACTCGCCGCACAAATTACGGACTATGTAGACCGAACCTTTTCACCGGATCAGCCGATAGACTTAGTAGGTTTTAGTATGGGAGGTTTAGTCAGTCGCTACTACGTCCAACGCTTAGGGGGTATCAAGCGGGTACAACGCCTGATTACCATTTCTTCTCCCCATAATGGCACTTTAACCGCATACTTTTATGTAACTCCAGGTACTTTACAAATGCGCCCTAAGTGTCAATTTGTAGAAGATTTAAACCAAGATATCGCCATCCTGGATCAGATTAACTTTACTTCGATTTGGACTCCCTTAGATGCGATGATTGTACCTGCGAGTAGCTCTCATTTGCCTGCGGGTCAAGAGGTTATACTCAATGTATTGTTTCATGCTTGGATGGTACAAGATCCTCAATGTCTTCGCATTGTTGCTGAAGCTTTATCTGCTCCCCTGAAAACATCTTCACCCATAACAGTCACTCAATACCAGTCACCAATGTAGGGGCGGGTTCTGTGCAAATCTATGTCACTCACAAATAACCTAGATAAACCCGCCCTTTCAGTCACCCGTCAAAAAAACTGTAAACTGAAAAGGCTGATAACTCATTAAAGTTTAACTGCAAATTAATTTAAGATGCAAAATTTTAACCTAAACGGGAATGATTTATTGTTCGCAGCGAATCCTTGGGTGATCGCGATCGCCTTAAATACAATTTTACTCAGTCTAGTTGCGATCGCCCCGAAAAAATTATTGACAACTGCTGGAATTATTCATGCGTGGATATTAGGGGTATTAATTTGGGGTTGTTTAGGTTGGCAAGGCTATCTCGTCGTCGGATTTTACTTTATTGTCGGTTCGGGAGTAACTCGCATCGGGATGGCGCAAAAAGAAGCCGCCGGAATTGCCGAAAAACGCAGTGGCGCCCGAGGGCCTGAAAATGTTTGGGGTTCAGCTTTAACTGCGGCGTTGTGTGCGATCGCAATTGTGATCATTCGGCTTTTGTCTTTAGAAGCTAGCACAATGGATCAGTTTGTTTCTTTGTTGCTCTTGGGTTATGTAGCCAGTTTTAGCACCAAGCTTTCCGATACCTGTGCCAGTGAAGTGGGAAAAGCCTATGGTCAGCGAACATTTTTGATTACGACTTTACAGCCTGTTGCCAAAGGGACGGAAGGAGCGGTTAGTTTAGAGGGGACGGTTGCAGGTATTGTTGCTTCGGTTGTTATTGCTTTAGTGGGTTGGGGAGCGGGTTTAATTGACGCGATGGGTGTTGTTTGGTGTGTAATCGCAGCTTTGATCGCAACGAATCTTGAAAGCGTGATTGGGGCAACTTTACAAGCTCAGATCAAATGGTTAACCAATGAGGTGGTAAACTTTATTAATACATTAATCGGAGCCATTGTGGCAATAGCACTTGCTCTGATTTGGAATTATAGCCAAGCTTTGCCGACTTAGAACCTTTGTTGAGACGGAGAACTTCGGGTTAGGATAGACTAGCTCGCTTATTTCGTGCAGTTGTTTTTTGTTGAAGAAGTGATTTATTATGGCTCAACCTTTTTTAGTGGTTAATGATGAACCCATTACATTGGGACAGTCTTTAAGGTATTTGCAATCCTCGGGTAAGTTGCAATCTTTTATCGGGGAAATGCTGCGCCAGTATATTCTTGACAAGGAGTTAGCGTCCCTAGAAAATCAAAATATTAATTCATCGGCGGTTGAACAAGCGGTGATTAATTTCCGATTGGAACGCAATCTCAGTGATCCCCAAGCGTTTCAGCAGTGGCTCGATAGCAATCAAATGAGTTATGACTCCTTTCATCAACAAGTTGAAATGGGATTTAAACGAGAAACTCTGAAGCTATCTATTGTTCAATCTCAATTAGAAGCATTTTTTGAAGAACGCAAGCCTTTTTTAGATACGGTGATTCTCTCACGAATTGTCGTTGCGGATTACGAACTTGCAGAAACGTTACACCGTCGCATTCTGGAAGAAGAAGCTCGTTTTGAGCAACTGGCGCGGGAATATTCACTGACACCGGAACGCAGTGTTAATGGGATGATGGGAGCGGTTAGTTTAGCGACTTTACCCGACAGTCTCAAAGCTGTAATCCCTGGCACTGCACCGGGACAAGTTGTTGGCCCTGTGGAGATTGAAGGACGCTGGTGTTTGTTTCGAGTTGAGCAATTAATTGAAGCTTCTTTTGATGATCCAAAATTGAAACAAAGACTGCAAAACGAGTTGTTTGAAAAGTGGATTAATGAGAAGCTGAAAACTTTGACGGTTAAGCTGCAAATTAACGATTAAATATAAAGGTGAGTGCTAATTGCTAATTGCTAACGGTCAATCGGAAATTAGCGATTAGCGATTAGCATAAAAATTACAATTTATTCATCTTCTTTCGGGCCAAAAACAAACTGTAAAACCATCGGTTCTCCACCCGTTTGATGATAGCGATCGGCCCATTGTCTGAGGATTTCATCTAACTCTTCTAAAGCTCGATCAATGCGATCGCTCGGAATATCAAGTTCCTCTAATGCACGCATGACTTTGGGTTGACGTTCAGCCCAGTCTCTCATTAGGCGGAAGTATCGAGCCGTATCTTCGACCATGACATAGGTGCGTTCTTCTTGATCTTCGGGAGAATAAGACCCACGGGAGAGAGCGTAGAAAGGCATTCCCCAAGGAGAATCAATTTTAGTCACAGTACCCGAATAAATCAGACGACGCTTGATGTGTTCGGCTAAAGCTTCACTTAAAGCCATTCGCCGACTGGGATCTAAATCTTCTTGAGATCGTCTATGAAGAAACTCAATTAACTCCATAAATTGAAAGGAATTAATCAGTTGAGCATCGGGTAAAAGTTTAGGGAGTTTGCTTTCGATAACGCGCTTTTCTTCTGGAGTCAGACCATTACCAGGAATACGAGGTTTTCCCGGTTGCCAGGGATATTGTTCTAACCAAACAAAGGGAAACTGGATTAGGTAGCGAGGCTCTTGAGACCCCAACATTTTCAACAGTTTTCCCTCGGTCACAGCTTGTCGAACTTCTTCAACAATCACTTTGACCCGTTTGGGTTCAATATGGTGCAGGTGTCCTGTCATCCGCAGGTTTTGATCCTGCTCCATATAGGTCATGTAAATCGCACATTTAGCGGCAGTAGCGGCTGCATCTAGAAAAGCCCCATGCCGATGCCCACTGGTTCGCATGGCACTAAAAGCCAAATATAACATGATCTGATCCATCGAGCTGGGGCTAAGAGTTTTGATCAGATCGGTATCTTTTCTCATGATTTTCCTTGAAATAGCCTAACTTGGAGGCATGGTATCATCCTCCGTTAACGAGCGCTTAGGGTTGAACTTGCTCAATCTTAACCTAAGCCAAGTCACCTAATCACATCGCCCATACCAATCCTTGCCCCTGATGTTGATGAGGCATGAGTGTGATCGTGAAGTTTTCATCCGAATCACGTACCATAGCACCCTCTGTTCTCAGTCAGTCTGCACTGCTGTGGGTATATTATATAGCAGAAATCAGGAGACAGGAGACAGGAGACAGAATTGAAACCTTTATCATAAAAGGATTTGACAGAAAAACAGTGTCCTAATCAACTCTTTCTCTGCTATAGCCTTAAAAATCAATAAATTTAGATGATTAGTTTACAGAATCTCAACAAAATGCAAGACTGCTAAAATCCAAACAGAAAAGGGGATTGGATGAATAGCAGTCTGATGAGTTACCTGAAGTTTATGATTGCTCAAGACGACATCCTGTGATGTTTTGAGTGAAGTTGTGAAAACAAGACTTGAGAGGTCAAGATATAATCTCAATCCAAAGTTCACCTGTCCTGAGCATCTTTACGGCCACTACCGCGACGCAGAAAGATAGAATTGTCTTCGGAGTTGGTGATTAGACTGTCTGCAAAACGCGGTCCATTCCCTTGATCGGGTCGAGAAGGTGGGTTATTCATCACGTTTGCTGACATCATATATTTGTGGTTTGCTAATTCTAATAAGTCCATTGATTGAGGATTTGTGGCTCGAGCTTGACCAGCGATACCAACGAATAAAAGGCTAGTTAGGGTTAAAACTGTTGTGACTTTCATTGGGATTGGCTCGTAATTAATCTATCCATTTCCTGATACGAACCTAAGCTGACTAGATCAGGATAAGATTGAAATTTTTTTAAATAAAATTTTCTGACGTTACAATAGAAGTGGGTCTTTCAGTATTTTTACGGAAACTCAACCTAAAACTCAGGAAATTTTCAGAAATTGACACAGACTTAAAGCCGTAATCTCTAAAAACACATCACAGTCTAGTCTGAGTCAGATTTTGATCTGTCACACTCAGGCTTGCTTTTGTTTAGAGAGTGCGGGATGTTGAAACTGACAACGATCACCGAACAATCATCATTACTCGAAACCAATTGAGAATTATTCTATTGTTATTGAGGGTCTAAACGTAGAGGATGACCCGAAAATATAGACCTTAAATTAAATCAGAAATGCTAGATTGGGATTTCTTCAATTCTTCATCCTCAACCTGTAATTTAATTCTCAAAACTTCACTCAAGTTCTGAGCGGTTGGAATGATCCATTGAGACTGATCAATGGCTGAGACCATTAACCAGTGACCCGCTTGATTGAGTCGTCCTTTGAGGGAAATTTGAGAACCGTCTAAATACTGTTTTAACTGCTGATCAATCTCTGGATAGAGCGTTACTAACGTCCAGGTTTGATGTTCAAGTTCAGGGGGAAAAGTCAAGGTCAAGGTATAATCTTGTTCTTGACGATGATGCAAAATACCCGAAAAATGATTCTCCAATTCTTGGGTTTCAGCCTTCAATAAATTGGGATTAACTTCGGGATAAAAATTGACCTGATTTGACGCTTTGATTGTTGGGTTTGTTGGATCAAAATCTGAGATCGGCAAATTTGATAATGTTGAAACAGAATCTAAATGACAATACCCACTCGCTGGATAGGCTTCGGGATGTTGGAGATAATAACACTGCTGATCTAACCAATTGGGATGATTCGGCGGTAAATTAAATAGGGGAATGATTGCCGCAGGTGCAACCGGATCATGCAATAATTCTTGTTGTAACTGACGTGAAGGTAATTCTCTCGGCTGACAATGGTATTCTACACACAAAGCTGCCGCCATTCCAGCCGCTTGTCCAATTCCTAACACGACAGGTTGCAAACGAGTCGCACCATTGGCAATATGAGACACAGAGATATTTTTTTCACAAACCAATAAACCGTCTGTTTCCTGGGGAATTAACGCCCGATAGGGAATCGTAAACGGTGTACCTGTCCAACGTCCGCCCCATCGTAAATACTTCTGTTTGACAGGCAATATTCCCTGAGTGTAATGATGATCATTGGGATAATTTCCAATGGCGATCGCATCACATTCACCTGTTGTATAATTGATAGGCAGAGGAGCAACATTTCCTCCCGGCATCGGTAAAATATCCTGTTCCCGAATTGTTGTCAGTCCTTGCAAGCGTCGGCTTTCTCGATAATATAAATGTAGGGCGAAGGATGTGTCTAGAAGATTAATAGGATTAGTCGGTTGCTGAGGCGGAAAAGTTCCCACTGCTAAACCATAACGGCGTCCGAGTTCCATCTGAATAAAGCGGACAAAACTCTGAGTATGCCATCGGCTTTCTTGAAAAAATTGTTGCTGTTGGGCGGGAGATTGAATTAACCGATCTAAATTTTCTCCGTAGTCATTTCCCCGACAAGGCCAATTAATCATCATCAACCCGCCCGGAAGCCGACCATAATTGAGGAATTGTTCAGGCGTATAACCTTCCCAAGCCCCAACAAATTGATTAGGATTATCGACTTGAGGGGCGGGAATTTCTGGAGAAACGGCATTTTCCCCAAAATCTTGCAGAATTGCCACCCAAGTCGGGGCTTGTACGGGAGAAGATTTTGTTAGAGAATTAGCAACAATAGGCGCACTCGGTTCTTCCCATTCGGTTTGCAACTCCCAACCCCAACGATAGGGAACTGATCCTAAAGCCAATAAATCCCCGAGTTCGGTTGCATCTACAGTAATTTCAGCATAAACAGTAAACTCGGAGAATCGCACCCCTGTAATTTTGTTGTTGTGTTTGAGGACTTCTAGGGGTTTGTAACCGGAAATCCAGTGTAAATTGGGTTGTTGTAATACCCAGTCGGCAAAGATTTCCGCTCCCACACGGGGATCAAAGGTAAAAAAACTCACCCAACCCCAATCTAATCCTTGGGGGTGTCGGCGTTGTAATTCTTGTAAAAAAGCGCCCCACAACCCGGTTTGAAAAGCGATTAATTCGTTGCCATCCGGTGCGGATACGCCTGCTGAGGTCAGCATTCCTCCCAACTCGGTGAATTCACTGACTAAAATAGTATTGGCGCCTCGACGGGCAGCTTGCAGCGCAGCAGCAACACCGCCTGTTCCCCCACCAACGACTAAGACATCAGCATTGAGTTGGTCGATCATGGTTGTTTCTGGGGTTGGGGCGACGACAACAAATTAGCTTACCATTATTAGCCGATTGTGGCTTTTTGGCAATCGGTTTGAGAGAGCTTATATTGGAACTCGGGGTGGCAATGTTTTGAGGTGAGCAGTCGAAAATTAATCGAGATGAAAACTTTGAGCGATTATCAACATCTTTTTCAGAAAACAACAATTGCTTCCATAACGCTTTTGGGATTTTCTCTGCCCTTGTTTGTGGGCGTTGAAAGCGCAAAGGGTCAGTTTCTTCCTCCTCCACCTGTTGCGGTTCCCACTCCAACGGTTAATCCTGCACCTGCACCCATTTCTGAGGGGTATATTCTTGGTGTAGGCGATCGCGTCCAAATTGATATTTTTAATGTTCCTGAGTATAGCGGCCCGAATGGTCAACATCAGGTTTCCATTGATGGTGCGCTGAATTTGCCTTTGGTGGGGACGGTGCCTGTACAGGGGTTAACAACCGAACAAGCGACAGAAGCGATTAAACAGCGTTATGCGGAATATTTACAACGGCCCTTGATTTCACTGACTTTGCTTTCGGCGCGTCCGATGCAAATTGCGATCGCGGGAGAAGTTCAGAGTCCCGGTGCTTATACCTTCTCTGGGATAGCAGGCGGTAACGCTATGCCCGGTAGTGTAACACCTAGTTCTGGCGGTTTGCAACTGCCTCGTGTGACGCAACTGTTGCAAATGGCGGGAGGAGTGACGGCGTTGGCTGATATTCGTCAAGTGAAAATCCGTCGTAAACAGCCTGGTTCTACTGTAGAGCAAATTCTGAGTGTGGATTTGTGGGAACTGCTACAAACGGGAGATTTGCGTCAGGATATTAGTTTGCGAGATGGAGACACGGTTTATATTCCTACCGTAACTGATCTTGATCGCGTTGAAGCCCGTCAAGTGGCGGTGGCGAATTTTGCGAGTTCGACGTCTCAACCGATTAGTGTAGCAGTCGTGGGAGAGGTGAACCGTCCAGGAAGCCATACGTTAGCGGCGTCGCAGAATACACCCGGATTTGATCCTGAAAATCCTCAACAACCGACGGCTTCTCCCAGTGTGGAAGGGATGGGAGTATTTACGGTGACGAGGGCGATTAAAACCGCAGGCGGAATTACAGCGATGGCGGATATTCGCAGTATTGAAGTTCGTCGCCTCAGTCGCACGGGAACTGAACAAGTGATTTCTGTGGATTTGTGGTCGCTGTTGCAAGAAGGGGATTTGACTCAGGATATTGTACTCCAGCAAGGGGATACAATTGTGGTGCCAACTGCGACAACGGCGAATTTTAATCAGTCGGATAATGTGGCAATGGCGAGTTTTTCTCCAGATGCCGTTAAAATCAGTGTCGTTGGAGAGGTAATGAGGCCAGGACCGATTGAAGTGCCTCCGAATACTTCTCTTAATCAAGCGCTGGCAGCAGCCGGGGGATTTAACCAGTCTAGAGCCAATACAAAGAGCGTAGAATTAATTCGGGTTAATGCGAATGGAACGGTAGTTCGACAAACGATTGCCGTTGATATGTCTCAGGAGGTGAATGAGCAGAATAACCCTATTTTGCGCCATAATGATGTTATTGTCATTGGACGTTCTGGCAGTGCCGCTTTTCAAGATGGGGTTGGAGGGGTATTAGGGAAGTTAGGCCCCGTTAATGGAATTTTTGGTGTCTTGAGATTTGTGGGAATTTTAGATTAAAAATTGATAAATTTTCGGGTGTGAGGAGCTAAGTTAACCCGATTCTAGACTGTTAATTGAAGGGGCTGAGTTTTGATTGATTATCCTGAGAAATCAAGCCCAATCTTCAGGGTAAACTTTTAATTCTAAACACTTGAAGCTGTCTCCTTCTCAGGATATGATTGAGATCAAGCTTTAAACTTTCAGTGACTAGAATCAGCTTGGATTGCTATCTTTATCGTTTTCAGTTCGGTTGGTCATCTATTGGGAACAACCTCGATCAAAACGCTTAATCAACAACGGCTTATACTACAATGAACACCGGAAAAAATATTCAAGTCTCAGTCTTTCATCCCCAGAACACAAACCAGAATTTTGCAACAGCCTATCCTCTTGAAAGAGGTTCGTTTGTTTACAATTCTGATGTTTATTCTCAACCCCATTCTCGGGGGGAAAATCAATTCTGGAAAGGGATTTGGCGTCGGGCGATTTTAATCTTAGGAATTACTGCTGCTACGACATCCGGGACTTACCTGTGGACGAACCATCAAACCCCAGAGTATCGCGGTTCATTTCAACTGTTTATTCCTGAGAATTCATCCCCAGAAATCGGACAAACTCTTTTAGAACAACCGCAACCAGAACTCAGTTATGCGTCTCAAGTTAAACTGCTGCAAAGTCCCAAATTAATGTCAGGAATTATTGAGACGATTAAAACTCGATATCCTGAAATGAGTTACAGTTCGTTATTCAATAAAAAAACAGGTCAAACTGCCTTTGAATCCGATAAATTATCGATTAATCCCATTCCAGATACTCGTATTTTAGAGGTGAGTTATCGGGATACAGAACCGCAGAAAGTGCAGTTTATTCTCGAAAATATTGCGAAAAGCTATATTGATTCTAGTCGTGAAAAAGAACGTTTCGACCCGAACCGTGAGAAATTGAAATTAATTGATGCTCAACTTAATCCTTTGCAATCTAGGGTTGAAACGATCAAAAAAGAACTGTTGAATCTACAGCAGAAACATACCTTTATTACACCAGAAATCAAAACTCAACAACTCACCGAACAAATTAGTCAAATTGAAGCGGAAAAACTGGAAACACAAGCGCAACTTGAGCAGCAAAGAGCAGGTTATTTAATGTTGCAACAACAGCTCGGACTGCAACCCGAACAGGCAATGTTAGCCTCAGCTTTAACGCAATCTCCGCGTTATCAAGCGTTACTCCAAAAGTTGCTGGAACTCGAAACCAATATTGCCATAGAATCGGCTCGGTTTACCAGTAAAGCCCCACAAATTCAAGCCTTACTCGACCAACGCGAACAAATTTTACCCTTATTGAGTCAAGAAGCTGAACGGGTTCTAGGACAGGATTTGGCGAATATTGACCCGAAAATTTTATCCTTTCAAGACTCGATTCGTATAGGATTAATTCAGCAATTAGTGACAACGGCGAACCAAATTTCAATGTTGGAAATTCGCACCCAAGTTTTAGAGAAAGCCGCTCAACAGTTTAATCAATCGGCTGAAGGTTTTCCGGCTGTCATGCGACGTTATACCGATTTAGAACAAGAATTAGAAGTTGCAACCAGTCGTTTAAATGATTTATCCCTTAAACGTCAAGAACTTCAGTTAGTCGTCACTCCCCCGCCACCGCCTGCTTGGGAACTGATTGCCGAACCCAATATTCCTCGCAACCAACAGGGTGAACTGATTAGCGTTTTTCCGATTATGCCCTTAAATTTAGCGCTCGGTGGACTAGCGGGGTTAGCGTTGGGAATTGCAGCCGCACAGTTGCTTGAACGTTTAGATAATGTTTTCCACAATACCAACGAAGTCACCAACCGAGTACCGCTACCGTTGTTGGGTGTCATTCCCGCCAGTGATGAAGCGTTGATGCTTCCGGCGGCTACTCTGCCTCGGATAGCGGTTTCTCCTCAACGAACCTATGAACCCAGTTGTACGCCGTTTCAAGAGGCGTTTCGTTCCCTGAGTGCGAATATTCGCCTGTTAAACCCCGAAAGTCCAGTTCGTTCCTGTGTGATTAGTTCCGCAACCCCTGCTGATGGGAAGTCAACCGTCGCGATGAACCTGGCAATGGGAGCCGCAGCGATGGGACAACGGGTGTTGTTAGTCGATGCTGATTTGCGTCAACCCAAAATTCACCGGATGTTACAACTGTCTAATGAACGGGGTTTGAGTGATATCTTGATTCAAAATCTAGAGGTTCAGGAGGTGGTACAGAAAACCCTGGGCGATGAAAATTTGTATGTGTTAACGGCGGGTCAACCGATTTCAGACCCCACACGCTTGTTATCTTCGACGGTGATGCAGGCGTTAATGCGTCAGTTAGCCCAGGTGTTTGATTTAGTCATTTACGACACGGCACCGTTGTTAGGGTTGGCAGATGCGAACCTGTTAGCGCCTCATACGAGTGGGTTAATGATGGTTGTAGGTGTGGGTAAAACTGACCGGGCGGCAGTTGATTTAGCGTTGCGAGAACTTCAGATGGCGGGTGTTCCTGTGTTGGGAATGGTTGCCAATGGGGATAAGCAAGAACGCAAATATTACGCGGCTTATTATTAAACTCTAAAAACGGTTGTTTTGAGGGGGAAATTAACCACAAAGGCACAAAGTCACAAAGATTCTTGTTATTGGTGTCTCTGTGTCTTAGTGGTTGATTCTAGCTTTGAATAGGAACCACAAAGGCACAAAGTCACAAAGATTCTTGTTCTTGGTGTCTCTGTGTCTTGGTGGTTGATTCTAGCTTTGTAACAGTGGGATAACTGCCGTTTGCAATTAAATTCCAGTTCAAAATCAAGTCATTAGAATCAGCCGAAAATTCTATTCCCTGATTTAATTCTGCTTGTTGTAAGGTTTGCCAAACTTCCCGAATTTGAATCATCTCAGGGCGGTTTGGGTTGCTAACAGAAAAACAAACAATCAGTAGTTCAGCCGTTGGAGTTTGTTTGAGAAATAACCATTCTTGCTCTTGTAGCGAGAGCGTTACTGAACTTGAATCAAGCGTTTTAACAATGACTTGAATTTCGGGTAAACTTTCACTCTGACAAGACCAATCAAAAACTTTGTTATTCCCTAGATTAATAGTATCATAACCCAGGTTTTTATACAAGGTTTTGGCGAATTCTTTTGATGAGGTTATCTCTGAACTCGCAGTTTCAGAGTATTGGGAAGACGATAAACTGCAAATTCTCAATTCATCTAAAAGTGAGTGTATTTGAGTCGGTTTAGCATCTATTAAACTTGCTAAGGGGAGTAAGTTTTCTAAGCCAAACTCACCGAGATGATGATTCAAGCTTTCTGTTAAATAAGATAGCATAATCCAGCGATTGGGACTACTGAGAATGTAGAAGGTGTTTTGTGAAGTATCGAAATAATCGGTTCCGGGTACATCTTCTGCAATTTGCAATTCATCCTGCAAAAATAAGTTAACGCTAATTTGACTGACGGGTTGAACTTTGACTTGAGTTAAAAAGTTACTATCACAGATGAACTCTAAATCCTGTTCGTGAACAAATAACCGTTTTAAGCCTTCTAAAAATTCTGTTGAGTTAATCGTAAATTGCCATTTTTGACACCATTGTAAACTTTGGATATCTTCAGTTGGATGAACATCAACAGGTTGTTCACTCACATCTCGCAGTAATGAAAGACTTCCGCTTCGTTTGGCTAATTTAGGAGAAACTTGAGGATGTAGCAGGCGTTTGGGTTCAATATAGTCTTTCCGCCAAGGTGCATCTGGAATTAAAATTTCTGTCGCTTCACACAACAGATTCGCGGCTGTTAATAACAGAATATTATTCACACTTTTTTCCTCTAAATCCAGTTGTAATTCCAACCGCTTGAACACCTGAATTACACCGTTAATATCTTCTTCAACGAGAGTCAAAAACCCGGTTTCTTGTTGGGTTTCTTGGGGTTGAGAAACCGGGTTTTTCTGAAAGTTGTTCAAATCTTCTTCCGTGAGAGTCAAAAACCCGGTTTCTTGTTCTTCCGCAATTTCTTCAATAAAACAGAGGTAATCTTCTACAATTGGGGATTGACGTTGACCTAAAAGTTGATAAACTTCTCCAATTTTATGACAAAATGAAATGGTAGTTCGACGTTTACCAAAAAATGGAACAGGTTCAGTAAACACATGAACGGGTTTCCAAAAGGTTTGGCTCGACTCATCCCATAAACAACAACGCCCTTCAAAACGTTCTCGAATATTCTGACGTTGTTCCTCTGTTGTCTGACGGTTATCGACAAAATGTTCGTAGAGATATTGATAAATTTGACGCACAGAGTTGAGGGTTATTTCTGCTTTTTGGGGTGTGGGTTCTTCTAGAGTTTCCCAAGTTTGAATAACGGCTTCAAAATGGTTGATAACATCTGCGGGAGCAATTATTATAAATCCTAGTTTTTCTTGAATATGTTGAGGAATCTGTTTTTTTTCAATGGAAAAAATAGGCTTCTGACTCGCTACCCAATAAGCTTCATCAACAAAACAAACTTCATCGGCTTTATAGAGTCTATTTTCCGGCGAAATTGCAGCCGCATAATTATTGAGAAATTCCAGATTTTGTTCGACGGCTAACCACGCTTTTTCTCGCAAGGCTTCCGCCAGAGTTTTACTCCCATTATTAACTCGATGATCCAAAATATTGCTATTTTTTACAACATAGGAGAATATTTCTAATACAGCATCTCGAACTGTGTCTATTCCTGAACGAATAGCCATTTGAATAAACTGTTCGATACAAGCAAATATATCCTCAGCATTGGGACTATCCTGCATTCCCAGTTGAGAGAAAAACTTCAGCCAATTTTCAAGTTCTTCTGTATAAAACTCAACATCAGGAAATACCGCTTGATTCCCTAAAATTGTTTTGACAATTTCCCGCTCTGGATGGTAGATTAAAGTAGGCGATCGCAATCGTCCATCGTTACACCGTACTAAACGTGCTTTTTTGATTTTATCTAACAGTTGAGAATAGTTACTCGGATTTTCTTGCAAATCTGATTTAATACTGTTGAGATTATCTCGTATCCAAGCCAAAGCAATCAACTGTTCTTCGTCGGAAAGGTAGGGATATTCTCGCAGCAAACAGTCTTGAATAAATGTCACTTTATCCAAAACGGGAACTTCCAAAACTTGGAAGAATTTCAGCCATTTTGTTTGAAGGTTTCCTAACTTCAGCAGTTTAAGTTCACCGCCAATTTCTGGGGGTTGGTAGCCATCTTTAGGAAGATAAACGGGTTCATCGGTTAAGTTCACAACCTCATCATAAACCGTGAGGTAAATGGGAAGTTGACGCAACTTTTCCAAACGTTCGTCATTATATTTGTTGTCACCCGCTACCCATTTTTTATCGGCTAAAAAGTCCAGCAATACTTCACAATGTTCGGGATGATAAGGAGAAAGTCCCGGTTTATAATGACTGTGAATGGTATCGACTACATCGGAACCTGTTAAAAACCAAATGAGTTGATTAGGCTGTTTTTTTGCAAAATCTATTATCGCCTTTTCCAGATTGGGCGATGCGTTAACAATTTTTACGCCAAAATATTGTAAAGATTCTAATGTTTGCTGACTAATACTGCCAGAAATTGATTCATCAAAAATTAATGGTGTTGTCGCCGAACCTGCCCGATAGAGTTTTCCATCTGTTGCGGGAACGAGGGGAATTGTTTTCAATTTATCCTGAACCGTATTAGCATCTCTCGAAGGGAGGTAGTTTGTAAAATACTGATAAACTTTCGTTAGCCATTCTGTGTTAGGAAGTTCAGTATTATCAAAATTCAAAGTTAAACCCTCAGTATCTTGAGTATCTAAAATAAGAGTCAATTTACTCGCGACTTCTAAAGGAGTCATTTCCGAAACTCCTGTATAACTTGTAGAGACTATTCCTGACAAATTTGGATGAAGGAACCATTCAGGATAACTAACAAAAATTTCTCGAACTAAGCTGATATAAGTATTGTCAACTTTAATTCTAGCGTTGTCAAAATAAACCGTTCCAGTTGAATTATATCCGAAAACTTCTAACTTGTTATTCGCCAAAACCGCCAACGGTAAACCCCGCAAATCTGAATAACCATCATTCACACAATATCGGAGTAAATGGTAAATCCAATCTAACCGTTTTAAACAAGGTTTGGGAGCATCTTTTAACTCAACATTCAACGAACGATGTTCAATTAAATGCTGTCGCAAGTCTGCGGGATAAAAGGGTTTTATTTTACAATTAAAAGCTTCAAATGCTGAAATAATCGCTTGGGGTAATTGAGGTTCAGCAATATCAATTTTCTCAACTCGTAGCGGTTCTAATAAATGTTTATACCAATCTCCACTCAAAATTTTAACTGTATTAGGACAAACCCAGCGAGTGCTTGAAATCACTTTAATATTGTCTTGAATGTCGGGTTCTCTATGTTCAACCGCAGAACGAACTACGGGTTTACAATAAAGAAGCCGAATGGTATAATCATTCAGATGCTCTAAAGCTTTGCTGGTTGTAATTTTTTGAATAGGCCAAAGTTGATAATATTCTTGAGGATTATATTGTCCTAAATCTTCGACCAAATCGGCAATTAAATTCGCACAAGCATGGGAAACAACATGACGCACTAATAACTGATTCCAAATGGCTCTGGGACTGTCTTTTCCCGTTTGTCCGAGGTCACTGCTGAGGTTATCTCGCGAACTATTTAAGTTAAAAAATCCGTTAATATGTATCGGAAACTCCGTCTCTAAAGGAAGGGGTAAAAAGCAATAAACTCGCCCCCGAATGGGTTCTGTTTTTTCCCCCTGACAAGAAGTAGAAATTCGAGCCGCAGCCCCCGCCCAAGGTAACACTTTCTCCTGACTTTCATACATGGCGGTGATCACATTTGCGAGTTCTTCACCGTCATCAATTCTAATCACTTGCGCCACTCGCCAAATTGATGTTATCGTTTGTTTTAAACTAACCGTTTCGATTTCATGGCGATAGGAAATAGCGGCAGCGTCTTGATGGCGACAGTGTTCAATCAATAAATTAAAATCATCAGGAATTGCATTTAAAATCTTTTGACGGGCTTCTTGAACCTCTTGAGGATTTTTAGTGGTAATTCTGAGAATTTCTTCTCGTGTTCCTTCACTATCCGCCGGAATTTCATAAACATGAATGGACTGAACAGACTTGAGAAACAGCAACAATTCTTCGCCACTCGCGATTAATTCTTGCAAAAGTTCTCTAATATTAGATTCAGTAAATGCTTGCTTGCGAATTTCACTTTCTTTCGCCTGTGCTTTTGTTCTTAACGGTAAACGAAATAATGTTCCTTGAAAATCTTCGCTATTTTTGGGAAGTCCTCCCGCTTCGTAAACCTTCATAAAATCGGGATAATTTTCCCACCATCGAGGCGCAAAAATCCATTCTCGTCCCGGTTCTTGTCTAGAAGTACCCGGAACTGCATTTCCGTGAGGGTCAAAAAAGATGAGGCGATTTCGAGAGATAAAACTCGGATAGTCTGTCACGTGATAAACTGCGTTAAACCCAACCCCAAACCGTCCAGTTTTTTGTAAATCTTGTGCTTTTTCGCTTTGTCCTAAACTGCGAATACTGTTAAAATCTCGCTCGGTAAATATGCTATTATTATAAATGAGCATTGCAGGCCCTAACAGTCTAACCATCCGTTCATCAGGAAGGTTTGAAGCCCTATGAGTCCGCCAGTCAAGAGTGATTTCGACTTGGGTTGCTCTGGCATCATCTGCATTTTGAATCAGTTCTTTAATGATACCAACGCCTTCAGGATAGTCTCGAATAATTCCCCGCAAACGAGCAATTAAAGGTTCAAACTGATAAAATGAGGTTCCCGTGATTAATTCATCGCCCATCGCTTACTAAGAATAATGTTTGGTTGAATTTTAAACGGAATTGAGTAACAACTTAATTGCTAGAATTTTCACTCTCTTCAGTCTGACGTTGAGCTTGTAAAACGTCTTGGGCGGAAATCCCATCACCTTGAAATCCAAAATACCACAAAGCAGAAGCGGCTTGAGCGCGAGTGACAGGTTTTTTGGGTTGAAATAAAGTCGTAAACCCAAACACTCGGCGAATATTGGCGTTGTCACCGTTATCAAAATCGGCTAAAATCGCTCGCAACGAGTTAGAATCAATTTTACTGCTATCTTGGAACCCCCAGCGTTCTTGAACTGCATCTACAGTGGCTTTGGGTAACGCCTGACGGGTATCTAAGGGAACTTTCCACAAAATCATCTCTTCGCGGGTTAGAGGCGCGTCAGGGCGAAATGTAACGGCGGCGCTATCTCCTGACAACGAACTTGAGATTAAACCGGCTTCGGCTAACCCTTGAATTTCGGAAAAGTTTGGATGCGTTGGGGGAACATCGGTAAAAACAGGTTCATCGCTGGGAACTCCCAGACGAATTTGTTTGGCGGAGGTATTGCTGTAAAAGTTGTTATTGGCGTTGACTAACCATCGCGCAAACTCGCCTCGTGTTATGGTGGCGTTGGGGTTGGCTATAATTTGATCGCGGTTGGCGGGGTCTTGAGTACGTCCGGGTGAAGATTGCAATATGCCTAATTTTGACACATCACTGACAAATTCTCGCAACTCTTGAGGAACAGTTTCTAGGGCGGGGGAGGGGTTGGAAACTTGGGGTGAATTTGTCGGAGAGGGAGTTGGGGAAGCGCTAGGAGTCGGCGACTCTGTAGGGGTGGCAGAGGGAGTCGGTGTATCGTTAGACGTGACAGGTGGAGGCGGAGGGGGAAGGGGAATTGTCGAGATAGATTTGTCAGAGTTTTTCGCAATATTCCCATCTTGAATATAACGAATTTCAAAGTTTGTTTCTGTGCTAGAAATGGTATTGGGTTCTAGAGAAAGGCTGACTTGTAAATTATCTTGACGGGCGACAAAAGAACCTTCGCCCTCGGGGTTGGGACGTTCAAGAATTTGCCAATTTTTGCTTTGAAATTCCTGTTGGTAATAGGTTTCGACTACGTTAATGGGATCACTGGTTTTCCAGCGAGTAATCACATCGACTTCTGACTCTTTTTCCGATGCGGTGACATCTTGCAGTGTGGCGTTAGGATAAAGGGGAATTTGCGACGGAAAATTTTCAGGTAGCTGGACGAAGGTTTGATCAGTATTGTTAGAATTGGACTGATCAAACGGTTGATTATTTTGCAGGAGGGGATCGGGTTTAAATGCCTCTTCGAGTGAAGAATTGGCACAGGCGTTTAAAGAAGCGATCGCGATCGCTAAACCAGCTAACTGAACGAAACGTTTCACGGGTTTACAGTTGAAGTCAATGAGTGAACAGAGTTGATTTTGACGGAGCATCCCCAGTCTACAAACTGTATTTTAATTATACCGGAACACTGACCGGAACTCCGTTTTCTTTGGTGGAAAGTTTCAAAATATAGGGAACGGCTTTTTTCACCCAAACGTTTAAGGGGGTGTAGGAAGCTGCATCTTCACCATAGCAAACTTCTAGCATATCGGTGTGAATCATTCCCGGACTTAAAGGAATAGCGGCTAAACCGGGGGGTAACTCTTGGGCGAGGGCTTGAGTCAGTCCTTCTATCGCCCATTTTGATGCACAATAGGGGGCGACTTGCGGCGAGGTTGAACGTCCCCAACCGGAACTTAAGTTAATCACAATTCCCTGTTTTCTTTCGATCATCGCGGGTAATACATGGCGGATCACGTGGGTAACACCTTTGATATTCACATCAATGACTCGAGAAAATTCTTCGCTGGTAACTTCCCAAAGGGGTGCTAAATTATTAACCAATGCTGCATTGTTGATCAAAATATCGGGGGCGGAAACTTGCGATAAAAACTCTTTTGCCCAGGTTTTGACTTGATTTTCATCGGTGACATCCACAACGGTAAAATGATGGGGTTTACCATATTTTTGACTCAGTTCTTTAATGGCTTCTCGCGATCGCGCACAACCAATAACAGTATGTCCTAATTCGATGAAATCTTCGGTCATCGCTTTACCTAAACCCCGACTCACCCCGGTAATTGCAATTACTTTAGTCATTTTTTCCTTAATAAACTAACAGTTTAAACTTCCTTTTGGGTCGGGCTGGTTTAACAAGGTTGTTTTCAGAAGTTCAAAATCTCTCTGAACCCGCCCCTACAGAATGAACTCAACCGACTTCTTCGTTTGTTAAAATTGAGAATAACACATCGACTAACTTTTGTAAGTGATGTAATTTATGAGTAGCCATTAGTGTAATCCGAATTCGGCTGGTACTGACTGTTGGCGGACGAATAGCCGGGGCAAAAATTCCTTTTGCTTTTAACTGTTGTCCGACATTTAACGCCGTTGTTGCATTCGGAAGATGAACACAGAAAATCGGAGAATGAAAACTAGACCAAGACTCAAAAAAATTGTCTGTACTTGTCGTTTTTCCCTGGTGTTCCTGCAACAACTGCTTGAGCTTATTGATATTCTGCCATAATTGAGCGCGACGTTGGGGTTGTTGGTGAATTATCTTAACAGCTTCTAGGGCGGCTGCGGTATCAGCCGGAGTTAACCCAGTCGTATAGATCCAACTGGGGGAACGGTTTCGTAAAAAATCAATTAAACTCGCGCTTCCCGCCACATATCCCCCTAAACTTCCTAATGCTTTGCTGAGGGTTCCCATTTGAATTAAGGGTTGTCCGGTACAGCCAAAATATTCGACACAACCCGCGCCTGTTTTCCCTAAAATTCCTGTTGCATGGGCTTCATCCACTAATAGCATACAGTTAAATTCTGTCGCTATTTCTAACAACTCTGGTAAGCAACATAAGTCCCCGTCCATGCTAAAAATACTATCAGTAATGATTAAAGTTTTCCGATATTGATGGCGGTTTTGTTGCAGAATAGTTCTTAGATCTTCGCTGTCGTTATGCTGATATTCAAGAATGGTTGCCCCACTCACTTTTGCACCCGTTTTGAGGCTAGAATGATTGTATCGATCTGATAAGATTAAATCTCGTCTTCCTACTAATGCGGAAATTGTGCCTAAGTTTGCTAAATAACCCGAACTAAAAACAATGGCATCTTCTGTTTGTTTGAGACGGGCAATGGCTAATTCTAATTCTCGATGTAAATGGCGGTGTCCGGTGAGTAAACGAGATCCTGTTGTTCCGGTGCCAAATTTTTTTGTAGCAGCAATTGCGGCATCAATTAATCGTTGTTCTCCGGCTAACCCCAAGTAATCATTACTGGCAAAATTAATCAGTTCTTGCCCTTCTAAAATAACGGTTGATCCAGGACGGCTTTCTATTGCTTTTACACTGCGATACCAGTCCGCCCGGTGAATGGTTTCGAGCGATCGCTCTATCCAACTATAAGCATCTATTGACATTATTCAGACTCAGAATCTAGATCAAATTTTTCTGGATATGGAATTTCAATGCCTTCACCTCGAACCGGAGGTAGTTTCTCGACTAACCCCATGTTAAAAGCGATATCCGGTAATTCCCCGGCAATATATTTTCCCGGTTGAAAGACACGGCTGGGGGTAAAACAGGTTTGTCGAAGTTCCACGACTTCGGTTTCATCAAACATTCCTCGAAAGAGTCTGCGTTCAAGTCCCATAATCTATCCCTCTCGCCTGACAAGTGGATGGATTTTCTCACTTTAACATTACCCGTAAAAGTTATGGGTTTCAATTGATCTTTTTTTAGATTTTCTACGGATGAGAGAGCAATTCTAAAGAAAAGTTAAAAATATATCTGAATATCTGTTCAGATGTTAAATTTAAAGGAGAAGCTCACCCGGAGAAAAAGCCATGACTAGCGTTACTCAAATGAAATGCGCCTGTGAATCTTGCCTGTGTGTCGTTTCCCTAGAAAGTGCCATCAAAAAAGACGGCAAACCCTACTGTTCAGAAGCCTGTGCAAATGGCCATTCTAACGGTTCAGGCTGTGGTCATACGGGTTGTACCTGCGGTTCATAACCAATTCCTGACAGTTATCAGTGATGCAGTAACCAGTTATCAGTAAATAGGAAACAGGGTAACAGTGAAAAAACTGGTAACTATTCACCGTAAAAACTGGTCACTGATAACTGATAACTGGTCACTGTTTAGCGTGCCGTTTTGACAAATATTTTCTAAGTTTGCACCCGAGGCACAAGCGTGTTCGGCCATTGCAAAAGCGATCGCATCAAATAAAGGCGCCGCCCACTCTTGTCCAGCTTGAATTGATCCCGCTTTTTGAACAATTTCTACGGCTTGTGCAACTTCAATAATAGCAACATTGGGATTATATTCTGCTGCACGTTCAATGAGGGGATGCCAAGCGAGAGAATGACCTTCTTTATCACTTTTTCCGCCCCTAACTCTCGGCCCAATATTGTAGAGTTGTTGTTGTTGGTAAAACGGCATAATTCGGGATTGAATGCGATATTCCCACCACAAATCCCTCGAATGCAAACCTGTTACTAACATCTGCGCCCCTGGACGTGGATTTGCTGCATTAGCAACATTAGCATCCGCCGTTAATACAATCGTTTGAACGTGAGAATTGCCTTTATGAACTCCCGCAATAAAATGTTCTAAGGCTTGAAAACCCTCAATACTTTCACCATACATTTGAATGGTTGGCGTTAACACAAAAAAACCTAATGCTTCTAACCGTCGCTTCATTTCAATAACGGTAATTGTATTCCAAAATTGACCAATAGGAACTCCATTAACAGATGCTCCGGGTTGTACACCATTGGCGGTATATTGAAGGGGTAAAATAGCGATGGGTCTGTCAGTATTAATGCGAATAGGGGCGACATCGGCGTGTGTCCAGTTGCGTCCGGTATAGTTATAATGAACTTGATAAATACCCTGTCCGGCTTGGTATTGATAAAAGCGTCCATCGGGTACAATGGCAACCATTTCGGTATAATTAGAAGTGTCGGTTTTTTCGGGTTTATCGAGGGGTAAAGATTGCCTACAACGTTCGTAGAGGTAGGCTCGTGAGGAGGTGCAGTCGTCTGTTGCGTAGGCGGGTGAGAGGGCGAAAATCGTGATTATTGCCGAACAGAGTGCAATCTTTAATTTCATTTTGGGTTGATTGGAGTTCACAAAACATTTGATTCAATAACGCTCCACTTTACCAAAAATCAGGGGAAATGATACACTCTTGCTGTACAATGGTTTTAACGAGATTTAAGAAAACGTTGAGAGGATTTACAATGTATTCTCTTGAAGCCAACTGTATTACTGAAAGAATAAGTCCTATCTTTGACCACGACGGCCGTGAGTATTATCTGGAAGTAGAGTATATTTACTATGAAAATTTTAAGACAATTTATCTTTATTTGATTAGATGTAAAAGAGAATCAGAAGTTGCCAGGGCAAATTGTATATTAGAATCTAGAGGAGAAATGCTAATTGCAGACATTGTTATTAATAACAATATGGAGTTTGCAAGTTTGAACGATAAGATTTTTCGGTTGACTCACTGGAATGAACCTGTTGACTATCGTAGAAAGGGACTAGGAACTTATCTTTTGCAATATATTATTGATTTAGCAAAAACAAAAGGAGTTAATAAGATTTATGGTTCTTTAACCGAACAAGATATTAATGAGAACCCGAATCTAATTAATTGGTATAAGAAACATGGATTCAAAATTGAACCTCCAACAAGTGAAGAAATTGGAACGGCAAAACATCGAATATGTTTGTATCTTAAAGATTGATATTAACTTACAACTCGCCGAATAAGTTAATTAAACAGAAAAAAATTAATGAGAGATTTAAGTTTTCAATTCAACAAAGTTTTGAGAAAGAGAGCGGGTGTTAAAATCTGAGTTCAGTGATAATATTTAAGAGAGAGCAGATCGTTATCAAGAGAAACTAATTTATTGGGCTTAATGTTATGATTTGCTAAAATACAGTAAATTCCAAAGTGAGCTAATTATTTTATTAATTGTTCAATTTCTTCATCAGTAAAACCAAATTGTCTAAAAATCCTTAACACATAAGCGGGGGACATTTCTTTAGCCCCCATATCTATCGGCACAATTCTTTTGGTTGCTTCCAACTCCCGAATGTATAAACGATGATCTCCTTTTCCCTCTCGATAAAATTGACACCCAGCTTGTTCTAAAATTTTAATGAGTTGTTTGGGCTTGAGGGCGGGTATGTTTTTAGGCATAAACTTTCCTCAATTCATAAATCTCTGTTGACGGTTCCGTGTCTTCAAGTGTCAAAAATTCGTGCAGTTCTTGAATGGAGATTGGAGAAGAATAAACATTATTTTCTGATTGACAAGCCTCTTCAAAAGATGCGATCGCCTCTTTGAGTTTGTCAATGGCTTCTTGGGGGGTTTCGCCTTGTCCGACCAGGCCGTTTTCAAGGGATAATGAAACCCAATAGTCTTGGCTTTTTCTCAAAACAACAGTATAAAAATTCATGGTTTTTGAGGATATTTTTGTCTCAGTTTAACTAAGAATTAGGGAGGTTCAACTATTTTATCTAAGTTATAACATAATTTCAAATCAACGGGGTTTTTGCGAGAATTAAGGCATCTTCACCGAAATTTAACGAAAAAACGGGGTTTGCGATCGCCAAGTTCGGATATAATTAAACCGGATTCTTATATGAAAACAAGGGCGAGAGTGAAAATCTGATGTATTATGATAGACATAGTGATTCCCTAAAAGAAATGACTCTGTTGGAAACTATCATACAGGAACTTTCATCAGTGCCAGAACCATTGCTTATAGAAGTCTTGAACTTTATCCAGTCTGCTAAAAATGACAGGCTTTTAGTCTCCGAATCATCCACACCCCGCATTCCGAACCTACATCAAGGAGAAATTGGGATCGGCGATGATTTTAATGATCCTTTGGGTTTTTGTGATAATTAAGGCATCTTCACCGAAATTGAACGAAAAAATGGGGTTTGCGATCGCCAAGTTCGGGTATAATTAAACCAGATTCGCAGTAGGGAGTTCAAATGATGACTGAGGGTTTCCAGGACAGGCCTATTCAATAGCCTAATCGTTTCCTAATACAATAGGGCATTGAATAACGAAAGGAGCAAAAACAGCAATGAATCGTCCAAAACTTGAATACATAATAGATTCCAATGGTAATCAAACCGCAGTAGTTATTCCGATTGAATTATGGAGACAAATCTTACCTCAAGATAATGAGTCAATCGAAACAATGACTGAAAATATTGAGGACTATTGCTTAAACAAAGCGATGGATGAAGCAAAAACAACTCCTCTTCTTAGCCGCGACCAAGCGATTGATTTTTTAGCGGAGGAAGATGATTGAAAGTTGAGTATAGAACGCTGTTTTTGAGAGACTTAAAGAAACTCAAAAAACAAGAGGTTTATCCGTCTATTTACGAGTTGGTCTTCACAACTTTACCAGAAGCTACATCGGTTCAAGAGTTGCCCAATGTTAAAGCATTGGTTGGAACGGAAAACCGATATCGCATTCGAGTTGGCAACTATCGGATTGGTTTTGAAGTCAATGAAGACCGGATAGAACTCATGCGAGTTCTGCACCGTCGGGAATTTTATCGGTATTTTCCTTAAAGAAAACTATTACGATGATAGAATATAGCATCAACCTACACAAACTGATAAACTCGCCCGACATCCACACCGCCAACGTCATAACCCGGTACACCTGTCACCCAAGTATTACCGACTGCGGTGACGGACGCGCCAAAATTCAACCGTTCATCGCCGTTATCGGGAATCGTGTTAATATAAGTATCGAGAAGTTCTCCGGTTCGTAATTGATGCCGGAACACCGCCCCAGAGGTTAACGACCCATAACCCGGAGTTCCCACAAACACACTGGTATTGACGATATCAATGGCTTCTCCGAAACGGTCAAAGGGTCGCGGTTGAGGATAACTGTAGGTTTGCAACACGGTCCCGGTTATCCCGTCAAACAGAAACGCTGCCCCGGTATCAGTACCCCGTGTATCGTCTCCCGGCGCCCCAATTAATACATCTCGGCCAATATTCGTCCAAGCTAAACCCCTGCCAAAATCATCAATTCCGGGGTTGGGGTTGCGAAAAGTTTGCAATAATTCTCCGGTAATACTATCAAATAAATAGGCAACTCCGGGCTTTGTTGCCCCCACTCCCGTTAAACTTCCGGGGGCGCCTATCAAGACTTTATCGCCCACTGCGGCGACTGACGCCCCAAAATAGGAGTCGGCTGTGGGTTCGGGGTTATTGAAAGTTTGTAGCAATTGTCCGCTATTGCCATCAAACAGGTAGGCGACGCCGGAACGGGGGGCGAGGGTGTTGCTGGTGGGGGCGCCGACGATGATAGTATTGCCGATGCTATCGACTGCAAAGCCAAAGTTTTCAAAAGGTTCGGGGGTGGGGTCACTCAACAGTTGATAGGCGACTCCCGCCGAACTGCTAAATTGATAAACAGCGCCTCCTTGGGGAATGACGGTGCTATCTTGGGGGGCGCCGATGACCACATCTGCCCCAAATGCGGTTAAACTTCTGCCGAGTTGGGCGTTTCCGGCGGTGGCGGGGAAGGGATGATTAAAAATTTGCAGGGGTTGTCCGGTGACTGCATCAAATAAATAAGCTGAACCTTGACTATTATTTTGTCCGGGGGCGCCAACTAATATATTGGTGGTTACTTGTTCGACCGCAAAACCAAAATTTGCGTTGGTTTCTGGGAGAGGATGGGGGAGGGTTTGTTGGGGTTGAATTAGGGGTTCGTCATCCAATATTTCTAATGTGGCTTGGGCGGGAATTCCAATAGAAGCTGAACCTGTGGGGTTTTCTAAGGAGAGTTTAACTTCTCGAGGGTAGTCAACAATATTGTTATTGGTAATGTTTAAAGCGATGGTTTTTGCTGTGGCATCGCCGTTAGCAAAGTTAACCGAAATTGGGGCGGTATTCAGTTCTTCTGGGGTAATAATTCCAATAGGAGCGAGGGTTAAAACCACGCTAGCGGCCCCATCTTCCCCCACGCTACGAGTAATGGTTATAGGGTTAATAGGAGTGCCGTTTTCACTCACGGTAAATTGTGAGGAATTGAAAGAAATAAAACCGGGAATAAAAAAGTTTGAACGGGTGAGTCTGTCGGGTGAAACTCGTTGAACGACGGCTAAATATTCACCGTTTGCGGCTTGAATTAGGGTATTATTAGAATCACGAGGGTCTTCGGTAATATTAAGACTGTCAAAAGGGAAATCTCCGACTAAAGCAATGGTATCTATACCGGGTTGAAAGTCAAAGATAAAGTTGGTGTCTGCGGGGGTATTTCCACCTGTTCCGGGTTCAATGAAAAAGATGTCGTTTCCTTCTCCCCCAATTAAAGTATCTCGTCCTTTATCCCCATAAAGTCGGTCATTTCCAGCTTCTCCTAAAACGCGATCGTCGCCTGTTCCTCCGAATATTAAATCGTTATCCTCTCCCCCAACTAAAAAATCGCTATCTTGTTCACCGCGAATGACATCCTCTCCGGCTTCTCCATTAATTATGTCTGATCCAAAACCGCCTAAAATAATATCATTTCCTTGTCCGCCTAAGAGAACATCTCCATCATTTTCTCCTTGTATTAAATCATCACCGTTATCCCCGTTTAACGTATCAATTCCGGGTCCACCAAAGAATACATCGTTTCCTTGTCCGCCATTGGCTTCATCATTTCCCTGTCCGCCAAAAAGCGTGTCTTCGCCTAAATTTCCAAATAAAATATCATTATCTAATTCCCCAAAAATAGCATCATTTCCACCTTCTCCCAAGAGGCTATCGATACCTTTACCCCCCAAAAGGGTATCATTTCCATCCCCACCTCGAATCAGATCATTATCTAAATTTCCGCGAATAAATTCGGGGTCAGATGAACCTTGAACGGTATCATTTCCTCCCAGAAAAAAGACACCTTGAGTAAACACACCCAATTCACCAGGAAAAAAGGTGGTATTTTCTGGAAAGTCTGTTCCAACTAAGCGTAATTCTCCGGTTTGGGGGTCAGTTTCGGGTCTTAATACCATTGGTTAAACGGGAAAGTTTTTGTTGCCAAAGCTGATCTATGGTAACAAACTTGTAGCTTTTTTCCAAGAGTTTTGGGATAATTGATTTGGCAGAAGCGGCGACATCCTGGCCGCCATCGTTACCATCATGTAAGACAATAATTGACCCGTTTGTTGTTTGTTGAATAACACGATTTGTGACAATATTAACCCCAGGACGCACCCAATCTTCAGGAACGACTGTCCACATCACGGGACGATATCCCCATTGTTTTAATAGGGTTAAGATTTTCGGGGTAAAAACACCATTGGGGGGACGAACATCGAGTAAAGAATTAGGATTAAGATCACTAATATTGATAATTTCTTGTTTGGTGTTTTCAAGATCTTTTTGGAGTTGTTCATCGGTCATTTTATGAAACATTTGATGATAATATCCATGTAAACAAATCCAATGACCTTGTTGAATGACGGCTTGGGCAATTTCAGGATAGTTTTTCACCCAACAGCCTAACCAAAAAAAACTGGCTTTAATTTGATATTCGTCTAAGACGTTTAACAGGTCTAAAGTATATACTGGATGCGGCCCATCGTCAAAGGTTAGGGCAATTTCAGCTTGGTTGATATCTCCTCGCCACAGACAATGAGGAAAGGCTGTTTTTAAAATGGGATGTAAAACGGGAAAGAAGGGTGCGAATTCCATTTTTATTGAACGTTAATTAACGGTTTATTTTTGAAGTATGTGGATTGATTATAACATTTTTGCAAAGGATTAAAGCTTTTTGGTATAATTTAAAAAAGATAAAATATCCAGGAGTTCATATCACTTTGTCTGAATTAAGTTCTATGAAAGTTGTTGTTATTGGCGGTGGGGCTGCGGGTTTTTTTGGGGCGATTGCTTGTGCAAATACTCATCCCCATACTAAGGTTATTTTACTGGAAGCCGGACAGCAACCTTTAGCCAAAGTTCGTATCTCTGGCGGGGGACGGTGTAACGTGACTCATGCTTGTTTTGATCCTGCCCAATTTGTACAGAATTATCCCAGAGGGGCGAAGGCGTTGCGAGGGGCTTTTAGTCGGTTTCAAGCCAAAGATACGGTTGAATGGTTTACTCAAAAAGGAGTGGAATTAAAAACAGAAGAAGATGGGCGAATGTTCCCGATAACAGATGATTCAGAAACGATTGTTAACTGTTTAATTCAATCTGCAAAACAAGCGGGGATTCAGATTAAAACTCAGGCGAGGGTGACTGAAATTCACGTGAATCAAAAAAATCACGATTTATCCATAAACCCGGTTTCTGAAGGAAACTTAAAAACTTTCATCCCACATCATCAACAAGAAACCGGGTTTTTTAACAGAGAAAATTACTTTAAAATTATATTAAACTCAGGAGAAATATTAACGGCTGATCGCCTATTATTGGCGACAGGAAGCAATCCTTCGGGTTATCGTTGGGCGCAACAATTGGGTCATCAAATTATCCCTCCGGTTCCTTCTCTGTTTACGTTTAATATTACGGATGAAAGATTGAAAGATTTAGCGGGAGTTTCAGTTAATTCTGCTAAAATAAAGTTACCAGAAGCGAAACTCGAACAAACAGGGCCATTACTGATTACCCATTGGGGGTTAAGTGGGCCTGCGGTGTTGAAATTATCGGCTTGGGGGGCGAGATTTTTACAAGATTTTCGCTATAAAACATCATTAATTGTTAATTGGCTACCTCTATCTAATCCTGAAGCCTTGCGAGAGGAATTGTTAGCCGTAAAATCTCAATTATCTCAACGGGTTGTTTCTTCGAGTTGTCCGGTATTAATTCCGCGTAGACTGTGGAAACAGTTAACTTTAGCGGTGGGAATTGATGAACAAAAACGCTGGGGTGAAGTTTCTAATAAAGTGATTAATCAACTCATTCAAGAATTAACTCAGGGAAAATTTAAAATCAACGGAAAAGGGGTTTTCAAGGAAGAATTTGTCACCTGTGGCGGTGTGAGTTTGAAAGAAGTTGATTTTAAAACAATGGAAAGCCGTTGTTGTCCGAATTTGTATTTTGCAGGTGAAATATTAGATATTGATGGCGTGACGGGGGGGTTTAATTTTCAAAGCGCTTGGACTACGGGTTGGTTAGCGGGTCAAGCGATGGGAAAATTTTAGATAAGTAGGTAAACCTCAAAAACCCGGTTTCTTAAAAGTTACCGGGTTTTTTAAAGTTTATAAGGTCTGAAGTAGAGGAATATCGAGATAATTGACTCCTTCTAGTTTACCGGAAATACAGGTTAACGGTTTATCGACTTCGCCCAAATGATTAACGACTAAAACCGCATCTGAAAAGTCTTGATTTAGGGTATAATTATTAACAGTAACAATCGTTTTTAAACCCGCTTTTGTTGCTGCTTGTAAACCCTGATAAGAGTCTTCAAATACTAAACAATTTTCAGGAGGAAGGTCTAATTTTTGCAAAACATAGTTATAGATATCGGGGGCGGGTTTTTTGGCGGGAACAATATCTCCGGCGCCGATAACTTCAAACCAGTCAGGGTTAAGAGTTTTTTCGAGTAACGCCATCACGTTGGGTAAGGCGCTAGTTGTCGCAATGGCTAACCGTAACCCGGCGGTTTTTGCAGCTTCAATTAACCGTTTAACACCCGGACGTAAAGGAATGATACCGGATGCGAGTAAGTCGTGGTAATATTGATTTTTTAGGTGGTGTAAAGTGGTGATGAATTCGTCTATGTTTCTATCGGGTTTAAATTCAGGTTTGTATTGGTCTAAATAAAACCGAATGCGTTCTTTTCCACCGGGAACTTCTAACAATTCTCCATACAACTCAACTGACCAATTCCAAATCAGTCCTGTTTTAGCAAAAGCTTGATTAAACGCAATTCGATGTCCGTCTCGTTCTGTTTCTGCTAAAGTTCCATCTACATCAAAAATTAATGCTTTTAATGCCATTTTAGTTAAAAATATAACCGTTTAAATTTGAGGTTTAACGTCTTTATTGGGGATTTCGGGAGAGGGGAAACTTTGTTGGAGTTTGTAGCCTTGTTGTTCTATTGTTTCAACAAAATTTTTCGGGTCTGTTTCCGAGGAAGATTGAGGAAATTCTGCTGGAGAATTTTCTTTGGCTTGTTGACGCATTTTTTTGAGTTTAGCTTGTCGTCCCATGACGGGTTTCTCCAAATTAGTGATTAATTTTTTGACTGTCCATGATGCGATTTAAAACCTGTAAGATTAAAATCGCCACACTAATACTTGCCGCTAATCCTAACCAATAATTATACACAACTTGCGGTGTTTGATCAAGTACCCATCCCCCTAAAGGCGGCCCAATTAAATAACCAATTGCCCAACATTGGGCGTTAATCGCTAAATAAATTCCTCGTAAAGATTCTGGGGCTAAATCGGCAACCAGGGCAGACGCAGAAGGGGTATAACTCACTGTTGCTAGGGCTAATAGACTTAAAGCTAAAATGGCAAACAGCAGGTTATTTTCTGCAACAATTCCGGTTAAACCAATCAGAATAAATCCGATTCCCCAAAAACTTGCGGAAATCATTAAAGCTTGCGGACGAGTCCAACGACTGAGAAAATGAGCAATGGGTAATTGAGTGAGTACACATAAGGTTATATACCCGGCAAATAGATAACTAATTTTACCGGGAGAAAAACCGTTATTCACAAATTGATTAAAGTAGAGAGGTATTGTACTATGAATCTGAGAGATATAAACAGTAAACATGATATTAATCAAAACAAACACCAACAAAGGTCGGTCACTCAGGGCGAGTAACCATTTTTGAGTGAGATTTTGTTCTTTTGAGTCTGTTGATGGGGGAGTATAGGTTTCTTGGATGGTTGCAAAAATAACGCCAAAAAACACTAAAAACGATAACGCATCAACAATAAATAGAGTCCGATAAGCCCCTGTTGTCGAAATCACAATTCCGCCTAAAATAATCCCTAATTGTAAACCAATATTATCAGCAAGACGAGTTAAAGCAAAGGCTTGATTGCGGTTATCTCCTGTACTCAAATCAGCGACAACGGCTTCTGTTGCTGGCCAATACAATCCAATGCCTAATCCTAAAAATAAATTCCCTAAAACAACCGTTTTAAAATCGCTTGCACTTGCTAGAATAAAAGAAGATATCGCAGAAATTAAAGCCGAGAGTAATAACGTGCGACGCCGACCCCAAACTGGAGAATCAGAGAAAGAACCGCCCAGAATTCGCCCCAAAATACCTGAAATTTGAGCGCTTCCCAAACCAATTCCGACTGCTGTTGCCGATAAACCAACTTGGTTGACAAAAAAAATCGGTGCATAGAATAATGTAAAACCTGTACCCGTTTGAGAAAGTAACCGACCAAAAGCTAGAACCCAGATTTGGGGATTAAGTGAGGGTAGCCAAGTTAATATTCGATTAAGGCATCCCATCGTTAAAAATCCCTATCTAAAAAAGTTATTGTCATTTATTTTAACATTTTTTTGCTCAAGGAGACTGAAGGATGATTGGCTATTTAAAAGGAACAGTTGCAGCAATTCACAAAAATACGAACAATCGAGTCATCCTTTTGATAGAAACGAATAATATTGGCTATGAAGTGCAGATTGTTCCTCGAATGATTACCCAGCTACCTGCGATTGGTGAGTCAATTCAAGTCTTTACCCATCTACAAACCCGCGAAGATCAAATGGTGCTTTATGGCTTTTCAGCTATTGCTGAACGGGATTTATTTCGTCAGTTAATTAGTGTAAGTGGGATTGGAACTCAGTTAGCAATTGCTTTATTAAATACGTTGGAATTACAAGAGTTAGTACAAGCTATTGTTGGTGAAAATACAAAAGTTTTAGCAAAAACGCCAGGAGTTGGAAGTAAAACGGCTCAACGCATTGCATTAGAATTAAAAACAAAACTTGCTCAATGGCGGCAAGAAGCAGGACTCACAGCGATTGTTTCTTCTGGCTTAAGCGTCGAAATTCAAGAAGAAATTGAGATGACACTTTTAGCTTTAGGCTATACGGGTTCAGAAGTGATGCAAGCGTTACAAGCTTTGAGTCAAGAACAAAAGCTGTCCTCGCAAATCTCAACAGAAGAATGGATCAAAAAAGCAATTGCTTGGATGGCTCAAGAGTTAGGATAAATACAGATGAAGCTATCAAATAAACAAGCGATTTAGATCCGCATCTGAAAACCCTTCTAAGAGGATCGGGCATCCGGTTCTGTGCAGCACGTATATCCTATGTAAATCAAGGGTTTTGGCGATATTCATTAACAGCATTTTTACACAAGCTTTATAATTTTATCCAACCTTTTTACACAAGCTTTACAGAGTAATCTATCTAAGGACTGATTTTTTTCACAATTCTGTTTAAGATGATAGGGAGGAAACAACAAGACGAAAAATCGTTGTCTAAGGAACTATGAGTAATAACGGTCAAGAGCCTAAGCTAACGATATCAATCATTATCCCGGTCTATAACGGTGGAGAAAAGTTTCAGCGATGCCTTGAGAGTTTGACAAAGACTTCTCTAAACCCCAACGAAGTCATTGTTGTCGCAGACGGAGATACTGATGGTTCTCACGCTTTAGCTGAGAAGTTCGGTGCAAAAGTCTTTCGGCTACCCAAAGCCGGAGGCCCCGCTAGAGCGCGTAATTTGGGGGCTAAAGCAGCAACAGGTGATATTGTTTTCTTTGTGGATGCAGATGTCGAAATCTACCCAGACACAATTGAGAAAGTGGTCAAAACTTTCACGAACGAACCGAATTTATCGGCTCTAATTGGTTCCTACGATGATGCGCCGGGAGCGGATAATTTCCTCTCTCAATACAGAAATTTATTTCATCATTATACTCACCAAACAGGTAACGAAGAAGCATCTACATTTTGGGGAGCTTGCGGCGCTATTCGTCGAGAGATCTTCCTAGAAGTTGGCGGTTTTGATGAAAAATATCGTCTTCCCTGTATTGAAGATATTGAACTCGGCTATCGCCTGAAAAAAGCAGGTTATCAAATTGGGTTGCGGAAAAATATCTTTGTTAAGCATCTCAAGGAATGGCGGCCTGTTTCCATGTTGAAAGCTGACTTTTTTTATCGAGCTTTGCCTTGGACTGCTTTAATTTTACGCGATCGCCAATTGAATAATGACTTAAATCTGCAATACTCTAGTCGCCTGAGTGTTGTCTTAGTTTATGCGAAAATCGGCGCATTATTAGCAGTGCCTTGGTTATCTCAAACCTCGATTATTGCCTGTCTATTTGCGATCGCTTTTCTGGTTTTGAATGCACCCGTTTACCAGTTTTTCCACAACAAGCGAGGCTTGGTTTTTGCCCTCAAAACAGTACCGTGGCACTGGTTTTACTATTTCTATAGTGGGCTAGCGTTTGCGATTGGTTTAGTTCGTCATTGGTTTGAAGAAAATTGGACTTATCGCCGAGCATAAAGTTGTGAGAGATCACAATTTTTTTTTGTGATAAACTCAACTTGTAGAACTTGATCAAGACGACCTCACTACATTGAAGCGTAGATTATTACCCGTCTTGAGTTGAATCTAAATATTCGTTTGACCGGGGTGAATTTACCAGTGGTTGAGCTTACTACTGGTTTAAAGGGTGAGCGAATCATTGTTTTTTAAGTTTTTTGTCTCAACTTTTCTGGAGTTTGCGAAATTCTGTTTTGATCATCCTATATAATCACAGAGTTCTTCTGAAACTCCAGAGAAGATCTGGGTCTGAAATCAGGAACTCTACAGGCTTTAGATAGTGCTAAAGTGAGTTAAAATTCCAGATTTTGGACAGAGGCATATTCCGTATTTCACGTTCTACCAATATCTTCCAAAGGTCATCAAATGCTACATCATCACCCCGTCGTTATCATCGGAGCTGGCCCGGCTGGACTTACTGCTGCTTATGAACTCACTAAGCGGGGAGTACATCCTCACGTCTTAGAAGCCGCGAGTCAAGTGGGAGGGATTTCTAGAACAGAAGTATATAAAGGATATCGCTTTGATATTGGCGGTCATCGCTTTTTTACCAAAGTAGATATTGTCAATCAATTATGGCAGGAAGTTCTCGGAAAAGAATTCATCCAAGTTCCTCGACTGTCTCGTATTTATTACCAGAACAAATTTTATGACTATCCACTGTCTATCTATAACACCCTCTTTAACCTGGGTATTATCGAAAGCTTGTTGATTTTATTAAGCTATTTCAAAGCCAGAGTCAAAGGAAAATTACAACCCGATGTAGAACCAGAAACCTTTGAAGAATGGGTCACAGATAGCTTTGGAAGTCGGCTTTATCGCACCTTTTTCAAAACCTACACCGAAAAAGTTTGGGGAATTCCCTGCAATAAAATCGAAGCAGAATGGGCAGCTCAAAGAATCAAAGGTTTATCCTTAAAAAAAGCTGTTCTCAATGCTTTATTTGGCAGCAACGACACGAAAACCTTAATCAAAAAATTTGATTACCCCATCTATGGACCGGGCATGATGTGGGAACGTTTCCAACAAAAAGTTGATGAAAATGGGGGTCAAGTTTCCCTCAATACTCGGGTTGTGAGTATCAAGCGAGAAGGTCATCATATTACCGAAGTGATCGCATATAAAGAGGGTCAAGAGATTAGCCTAAAAGCGGATAAATTTATCTCCAGTATGCCTGTCACCGCGCTGGTAAACCGACTTGATCCTTTACCTCCCGATGAAGTTTTACAGGCGGCAAAATCACTGTCTTATCGAGACTTTTTGATTGTTGCTTTGATTATCGATGAGGCTGATCTCTTTCCAGATAACTGGATTTATATTCACAGTCCAGAAGTGAAAGTCGGCCGGATTCAAAACTTCAAAAACTGGAGTCCGGCGATGGTTCCTGACCAATCTAAAACCTGTTTGGGTTTGGAATATTTCTGCACAGAAGGCGATGAAATCTGGAACTTATCAGACACCGAACTGTTGGATTTAGCTACCCGTGAAATCGAAGAATTAGGTTTATCAAAAGCGAGTAAAGTTGAAGATGGAACGATATTGCGTCAACCGAAAGCTTATCCGGTTTATGACCGAGATTATCGCCGACATCTACAAGTCATTCAAGATTATTTATCACAGTTTGACAACTTACAAACCATTGGTCGTAACGGAATGCACCGTTATAATAACCAAGATCATTCAATGTTAACCGGAGTATTAGCGGCTCAAAATGTACTCGGCGACCATCATGATCTCTGGAATGTAAATACTGAACGTTCCTATCACGAAGAATTTACAAAAGAAGAGTGGAAAGGTCGTGAAAAACCTCAGTTAGTTATGAAGTAAGAAAAAGGGGTTGATAGGGGCTAAAAAATATTTACCCTGTCAACTTTTTATCGTTTTACTTTCTTCAGTGAAGATATTAACTAAAATGCTCAGAAAATGGAACACTCATCTCGACATTTTGTGTCTGTCATTGTTCCTGTTTATAATGATGTGGAACGTTTAAAACACTGCTTAGAAGCTCTCGATAATCAGACCTATCCTCCGAGTGATTATGAAGTCATTGTGGTAGATAATGGTTCAGATTCGGCTGAAAAAATTGACTCTGTTGTAACTTTATTTCGTCAAGCGTTCTATCTCTATGAAAGCACTCCAGGTTCCTACGCTGCTCGCAATCGCGGGATATCTGTTGCAAAAGGGGAAATTATTGCTTTTACAGATGCGGATTGTATTCCTGCTTTGGATTGGCTTGAACAGGGTGTAACGCATTTACAAAACGCTCCTAATTGTGGATTAGTTGCGGGAAAAATTGAGCTTTTCTTTAAAGATACCCAGAAAATTACACCTGTAGAACTCTATGAAAGTATCACAGCTTTTCCTCAAAAAGAACTTCTAGAAAAGCATCGATATGGAGCGGGAGCTAATTTATTGACTTGGAAACAAGTTATCGAAAAAGTTGGCGTTTTTGATGCAACTCTAAAGTCAAGTGGAGATGTCGAATGGTGTAGGCGAATTTTTGATTCTGGTTATCAGCAGATTTATAGCGAGGAGACTTGTGTTCAACATCCAGCTCGAACATCTTGGCTAGAACTATACAAAAGAACGATTCGCCTCGTTGGAGGAATCTATGATTTACAGCAAAAGAAAAACTCTAGAAACTTACCTCAAGATTTTGTTTTCATTTCTCTATTGCTGAAAAACTTAATTCCTCCGTTAAACTTTGTAGTCAATACCTTTCTAGATAAACGATTAAAAAACGTTCAACAGAAAGTTCAAGTTTCTGTCGTGATGTTTGTCGTTCGATATGTCAGCGCTTTAGAAATCATTAAACTGAGGTTTGGTGGAGTATCAGCACGAGAATAACAAGAGATTAGAACCATGAAAATTGCATTTATTGTCGGCCATTTTCCACAATTGTCGGAAACTTTTATTCTCAACCAAATTACAGGTTTAATCGAGCGAGGTCATCAAGTTGATATTTATGCGAGTTCTCCCGGTGATACCACTAAAACTCATCCCGCAATCGCTAAATACAACCTTCTAGAACACACTTATTATTTTCCTCAAATCCCCGAAAATATTGTCTTGAGAATTTGGAAAGGCTTGGGATTACTACTCACTCAAGGTCATCAAGATCCTTGGCGTTTTCTTGATGCTTTAAATGTTTTTAAATATGGTCAGCAAGCTCTTTCTCTGTGGTTGCTTTACACAATAATTCCCAAGTTTAATTGTCATTACGACATCATTCACTGTCAATTTGGTACCCAAAGTTATCGAGGAATGTCATTTCAGACAATCAATGATCCAAAGGCAAAACTCATTACTACATTTCGAGGAGATGATATTAGTCGGTTTGTGAAAGAAAGAGGCAAGAAAGTTTATCAAAAACTATTTCATACTGGTAACTGCTTTTTAGCCAATTGCGAATTTTTCAAGCGTCGAGTTGTAGAGCTAGGGTGTGATGAAAGTCAGGTGTTTGTTCATCGTTCTGGACTAGATTCTAGTCGATTTACGTTTACTCCCCGTTACTTCCCTAATGATGGAAAAATCCGCATTGTGACAACAGGGCGCCTCGTTGAAAAAAAGGGAATTGAATACAGTATTCTGGCTGTAGCCCAACAAGCTCTAGTTTACTCTAACATAGAGTATAATATCATTGGTGACGGCCCTTTGAAAGAAAGCCTACAAAAATTAATTAACGACTTGAACGCTCATAATTTTATTCACTTATTAGGGTGGAAAGATGAAAATGAAATTATCGAAATTCTCAATCAATCTCAGATTTTTGTGGCTCCGAGTGTCACAGCAAAAGATGGTAATCAAGATGCTCCCATCAATGTCTTAAAAGAAGCGATGGCGATGGGTTTACCTGTGATTAGTACCTATCATGGTGGAATTCCAGAATTAGTAGAAGATGGAGTTTCCGGTTTCTTAGTTCCTGAACGAGATGCAGAAACTTTAGCCGAAAAACTTGGTATTCTCATCAAAAATCCGCAGTTGTGGTTAGAAATGGGAAAAGCTGGACGAACCTATGTTGAAGAACACTATGATCTCAATAAACTGAACGATATTTTGGTCGAAATCTACCAACAAACGTTAACATCAAGTTTGCCCAAACAGAACTTAAATGTTCAGATGGCGTCAGTCAAGAAAGTTACTCAATCATTACTTTAGGAGGTTATTAACATGGAAAGATTAGCGACAACTACAGAACCGCAAGTTACGATTATTGTTGTGCCTCGTGAACGATTTAGCTGTACTCGCGAGTCTTTAGAAAGCATTTACGAACACACAAAAATTCCGTTTAAATTGGTTTATGTAGATGGGAATTCTCCCAAACACATTCAAACTTACTTGAAAGAACAAGCTGAAGCAAAAAGCTTCCAACTTCTGCGAACAGATTACTATTTGTCTCCGAACCAAGCCAGAAATATTGGTCTAGCTCAGGTCAACACAAAATACTTGGTTTTTATTGATAATGATGTTGTCGTCACAGCCGGTTGGTTAACTCAATTAATGCAGTGTGCAGAAGAAACAGATGCTACAGTTGTTGGGCCTCTCATGTGCCAAGAAAGACCTTTACATGAAATCGTTCATTGTGCGGGTGGAGAGTCTCATATTTGGGTCGATAAAACAGGTCGGCGGCGGTTTCGAGAAAAAATGTGTTTGCAGGGTAAACGAGTAACTGAAGTTCGCGATCGCCTACAACGTCAAGAAACAGAATTAGCTGAGTTTCATTGTGTTTTAGTCCGTCACTTCATCTTTGCTAAAATTGGCTTTCTCGATGAAGCAATACTCAATACCAAAGAACATTTAGACTTTTGTATGTTAGTTCGTCAAGCCGGGGGAAAAGTCTATTTTGAACCCAATTGTATTGTTACCTATATACCTGGCCCTCCTCTAGAATTGACTGATTTGCATTACTATATGCTGCGCTGGAGTGATGCGTGGCAGTTAGCAAGTCTGCACCGTTTACGAGATAAGTGGAACCTCGCTGAAGATGAATACTTTAAAAGCAAATATAGAAAGGTAGGATGGCGACGATACGGCACAATTATTGTCCCTTTAGTTCTTCGTATCACATGGGGTATGGGCAGTGATTTATTAGCCAGAATTATCGGCAAAATCGACCATGTATTGATTAATCCTTTCTTGACGACTAGCCATGCTCATCGCCAACGTAAACTTCATCATTCGATGTCAATTAATAATTAAACTAAACAATGTATGATCTGCATGAACAGCCCTAAAACTAAGATATGAGCATTAAACAGAAGGCAATTCAAGGTGTCATTTGGTCTGTAATTCAAAACTGGGGAAGTCAGGCTGGTTCACTGATTGTGTTCTTAATTCTGGCTCGCTTACTTACTCCTCAAGCCTTCGGTTTAATTGGTCTAGCTAATGTTTTTTTAGCTTTTATGCAGATCTTTCTAGAGCAAGGATTTTCCCAAGCCTTAATTCAACGCCAGGAAATTGATCCAGAAGAACTAGATACAGCTTTTTGGACTCATGTATTGAGTGGGTTGTTGCTGACTATTATCAGTTTTTTCCTGGCTGGATTTGTTTCTAATATCTTCGAGCAACCCAAGCTAATACCCATTTTACAATGCTTTTCATTTTTGTTCTTTATTAATTCTCTAAGTCATGTTCATAAAGCCATTTTGAGCCGGGAGTTTGCCTTTAAAATCATGGCAGTTCGGACGATTATCGGGATTATAATTGGCGGAACTGTGGGAATTGTCATGGCTTTATCTGGGTTTGGGGTTTGGAGTCTAGTCAGTCAACAATTTATTTATGAAGCTGTAGAAGTCTTTATCATTTGGGGTGCAATTGATTGGCGACCCAAATTCAGATTTTCTTTTCAACATTTGCGAAATTTGTTAAACTTTGGCTCTAGTATCCTCGCCTTAAAATTTCTGAACTTCTGTAATAAGCGAACAGATAATTTGCTCATCGGTTACTTTTTAGGAGAAGTTGCTCTAGGATATTATATGATTGCTTACCGTGTTTTAGAAGTGATGACTCAACTCTTAGTCAGTACAACAAAACAGGTAGCCTTACCAACTTTCTCTCGATTACAAACAGAGCCAGAGCGCTTTCGACAAGCTTTTTATCAAGTTACTTTATTTACCAGTTTAATTGCTTTTCCAACCTTTTTTGGCATGATTACTTTGACTAAAGAACTGGTCATATCATTATTTGGAGAACGATGGCTACCTTCAGTTCCGGTGATGCAAGTTCTAGCTTTTGCTGGCATTTTGAATGCAATTTCTTTCTTTAATGGTTCCGTATTCATAGCAATTGGGAAACCCTCTTGGAAACTTTGGCTAAGTTTACTAAATGCTGTGCTAAATCTAATTGCTTGTCTGGTTGCCGTACAATGGGGAATTGTTGGGGTTGCTTTGGCTTATGTTATCAGTAGTTATATAGCTTTTCCAGTTAGTCAATGGGCAATTAGTAAGTTAATTCATGTTCCCTTGCTTACCTATTTACAGCAATTTAGGAGTCCGCTCATTGGTTCAGTAGTCATGGTTTCCGGGATTTTAATTGCTAAACACTTTATGGTTGATTTAATTAATGAAAAAGTATTAATATTAGTCGGTACAGCCATAGGCACAATAATTTATGGATTGACAATCCGCCTGGTAGATCCTAAGTTATTTAAAGACCTATTAGAACTTTTGAAAATGATTAGATCTCCATCAAAAATAAAAATGAGTAATTAAGCCACTCTAATCCACAAAAAACTTTAACGAAGTTCAAAAGTAAATCCTAAAAATTTTAAGCTTTAAAATCCATGTCACACTTCAACTTGTCTAAAATTAATCACTTAGATTTAGTCAAAAAATATGCTTTAGTTGAAAACAGTATCATACTGGCGTTTATTATTTTCGGCTTTGTGGGTATTCTTCATCACGAAATTTGGCGAGATGAGTTTCAGGCTTGGTTACTGGCTCGAGATAGTGCATCCTTGATAGAACTTTTTCACAATATACAATATGAAGGACATCCGGGTTTATGGCATCTTTGCCTTTATGGGTTAAGCCGAATCACTCATAACCCTTTGATTATGCAGGTTTTTCATTTATTTATATCAGTTATTCTTGTCACTCTCATTGTAAAATTTTCTCCCTTTTCTCCTGTACAGAAATTTTTACTGAGTTTTGGATATTACTTTTTTTATGAATATACAATCATCAGTAGAAATTACAATTTAGGAGTCTTATTTATTTTCCTTTTTTGTATCATTTATTCAAGAGTAAAAGTTAGACCAATATTACTGGCAACTCTCTTAGCATTGATGGCTAATGTCAACGTTTTTACTTTTATTCTCAGTTTTGCACTCTCATTAACTTTAGTTGATCATATTTATTCGCAATTCAAAGCGAATACACTTAACCCAAACAAAATAGTCATTAGCTTACTGATTTTAATTTCAGGTTGGGCTATTTCCTTATTTCAAATCATCCGTCCTTTAATTTCACAAGAAAAAGTCATTCGCCCTATACAATCTTCTGCTGAACAAGTTCAGTCTAACCCGGGTTTGTTGCAAGAAATTAAACGTTTAGGTATTGCATTCATAGATATCTGGCGAAGTTATGTTCCCATTCCATTTCACCTCAATAATAATTTTTGGAACACTAATATCCTGACTCATAATAATCTTTTTCCCTCAGTGGGTGGTGTTTCCTTGGGTGTAGTTATTGCGGGTTTAGCTGCAATCTTTCTGTTGCTAATTGTTATAAAAATCTTCTCTCACAAGCGATTTATCCTAACAATCTATCTTTTGGGAACGGGCAGTATTATTGCTTTTAACTACCTAATTTTTCAAGGAGTTATGCGGCATAGAGGTCATCTTTTTATCTTGTTAATCGCTTGCCTATGGCTGATTGAAAAAGAGTTTTTACAGAAGCAAAATTTTATTTCAGAACAGAAACCTGCAAGTCAATTCAGAAATCAATTTTTAACGGTGATTCTTTTGCTTCATTTAATTGCAGGCTTGCACGCCTACAGCGTGGATCTATTTTATCCTTTTTCTATGGGAAAAGAAACAGCTCAATTTATCAAAGAGAATAATTTGGAACAGTTAACAATTGTGGGTCAAAGATACAGACAAGCATCAGTTTTATCTGGCTATCTCGACAAGCAGATTTATTATCCAGATTTGGGTGAATTTGGCAGCTTTTGGACTGTTAAAACCCCGATGAAAGACATACAAACAATTACCGGACTCATTCGTGAAAACTCCAATGATACTTTACTGGTTCTCACTTATCCACTCCAGTCAGATTCTACTTTTCCTCCTGACATTAAAATTACTGAGCTAAAACGTTTTGTGAAGCCAACCATCGAAAATTTTGAAAGATCATTTTACGTTTATACTGCTAGATAAAATCGTCAAAGTTAACTCAAGCCAAAGATACCCCTAGCTTAAACCTCATCTCAAAATCATCAGGTAAAAACTATGAATCAGCCTTTATTTTCAATCGTTATCCCCACTTACAACCGTCCTGAACGACTCACAAATTGTCTTCAGTCCCTTACTCAACTTGACTATCCTCGCGATCGCTTTGAAGTAATTGTCGTTGATGATGGAAGTTTCATGTCTCTTGAACCTATCGTGACACCTTTTCGCCAACAAATTGAGATTACTTTCATCACTCAACAAAATGCAGGCCCAGCTTCTGCACGCAATACTGGGGCGGCTAAAGCGAAGGGTAAATTTATTGTTTTTACAGATGATGACTGTCAACCGACACCCAACTGGTTAACCCATTTAGAGACTCAGTTTACCATGACACCTGATGCCCTATTGGGAGGTAAAACCCTCAATGCTTTACCCGAAAATCTCTATTCAACAGCCAGTCAACTCTTGATTGATTATTTATACGAATATTATAATACAAACCCTAAACAAGCCAGCTTTTTTGCTTCTAATAACTTCGCTCTCTCTACAGAAAATTTTCATCAAATCGGTCGGTTTGACACGACTTTTCCCCTAGCAGCCGGAGAAGATCGAGAATTTTGCGATCGCTGGTTATATCACAACTACCCAATGATTGCCGTCCCCGATGCTCAAATTTATCATGCTCACAAATTAACATTACGCAGCTTTTGGCGACAACATTTTAACTATGGTCGGGGAGCTTTTCACTTTCATCAATTACGCGCCAAAAGAGGAATCGGAAAAATTCAGGTTGAGCCATTATCATTTTATTTTAAACTGCTGAGTTATCCCTTTTCTCAACCCGATTCTCATCACCCTAAACTTCTACTCTCTGCCTTATTTTCTATCTCTCAATTTGCTAATGTGCTTGGTTTTTTCAGGGAGCGGATGAATCATCAATTTAAAGTTCATCAGTCCCGACTTCAAGTTGAAAATAATTGAGAGCAAACTAACGATAAAAACACAAAGATTTACTCTTTGTGTCTCTATGTCGAGCGTGGTTGTTCTTTTTTTAAAGGCAGAACGAGGGTTTTTATAAATTCGTAATCCCATCAGGAAACCTAACCACAGTTGATGATTATTTGGTTTTTTGACGACGACGAGAAGCAACGAATGAACCTGCAACCAAACCTAAACCGATAACAGCAGTGGGTTCAGGAACAGAAGCGGGAGTGGGGTCAGTAGTTCCTAAGATTTTCCAGTCTGGGCCATTGTAGAGTCCCCCTTGGCTGATCATCCGATATCCGAAAATAGACTCTTTGGAATCTAAGCCAAAATCTAACAAACTTAAACCGATAGAAGCAACGGCTTGAGCGCTACCAATTTCTTTTGTATCAATGCTGTATCCGGCATCAAACCAGTTATTAGACCTCGGTAAATTGACCAAATTACCGATCAGATTACCATTGAAGTCGATCGCTTGGATATCGAGTTTACTGTTCTTACCCCGTTCAAAAACCAAGATATTGTCAACCGCTTTGTCAAACATCACGTCAATCGCAAAGTTACCGCTATCTTCAGTATCAATAATACTGTTGAGGTTCAGATTTCCCAGTGCTTGAACGGCTCCTGCTTCTGTGAGTCGTTCTTGGCTGAGGCCTACAGTAGCTTTGTCTCCCATATCCGCACTCGCAGCACCGCTATTACCGCTGGTCCACAGGTCATTGGTGACGATTGTGGCTCCTTGAATCACTGAGAACTCAGAGATAGTTTGTCCGCCAAACTCGACAGACTTTAGCCAGATATTTCCTTTCCACTTATCACCACCTGTTAAGTCTGCGGTGTAGTTTGTTTTGAAGCCAAAGCCAACAGCTTGAGCAGAAGATGCAAAGACTCCAGTTAAAGCCAGAGCGGTGGCAAAGCTAGCAAAAAGTTTGGTTTTCATGGTGATTGCTTCCTTTTAAGATGTTGTTTACTGGATGAATCCTGAAGCTATCAAGCTATTCAGGCGTTTTGCTTTTTTTGTTTCTGTTAACTCTTATCGTAGTTTCTTATTTTTTATTTGTCTAGGCTTAAAACGATCTTTTACAAAAGATTTATGAAAGAATGCTAATCATTAAAGTATTACTTTTATCCGTATTTTTGAGTATAAAAACACCTAAAGTTCAATCAAATTTGAACGCTCCCAATTTCTAGATCGAGTGAAATTACGGACAAACCTTAAAATCCTAATTTTTCCTTCAGTGAAAATACTTAGATGAGTCAACGTTTCGGATACATACAGGCGAAAGAAATCTGCAAACCCGGTAACAACAGATATAACCCAGCCTCAGTAAAATCCCTGATTGTAAGCTTACCCCGGTCTAAAGACACGGGGCATTCGCACTAACCGGTGTATACTGTCGAGTAGAGAACAAGACAGAGGGTTGCGCGTTACGGGAAGGCTTACAGACTCCCCCAAAATTGAAATCATCTTCGCACCATTGAGATCAGCATCTCCCTTCCATCCGCAATTACCGCACTCAAAAGTCTTACCATTACGGTAGGACTTTCCTTGTTCTGGATGAATGTGCAAGCACCTGTGGCAGACCTGGCTGGTGTATCGAGGAGAAACAGCTACAACTTCAATCCCTTCTTTAATTCCTTTGTACTCTAGGAATTGTCGAAGTTGATAAAATGCCCAACTGTTAGAACGTCTGCGTTCAATCTTGTTTCTGGGCTGAGTATTGGTTCTGTCTCTAATTCCCGTCAGATCTTCTACAGCCACACTAGCTTCAGTCTCTATAGCGCGAGAAATGATTTGTTTACTGATGTTGTGGTTTACCCAGGTAAGATAATCGCTTCTCTCTACCGGATAGCCGTTTCAGGAGTCGTTTTGCTCCTTTTGTGCCTTTCTTTTGAACAGAAGCCCTAATCCTAGAAAACCTATCCCTAACCTTTGTAATGTTTTCGCCGCTCCAATTAATTCCTTCTGATGTAACAGCAAGATCACGACGACCTAAATCTACACCGATAACATTGTCTGTACTTTTAGGAGTTGGAGTTGTGTTTTTTATCTGAATATGGATGTATAGTTGACCGTCTCTATGCTTGGACAAGTTGGCTGATGTTGGCGTTTTTCCTTTCAGCTTCCCTATCTGGTAATTTCCTAAAATCAATTGAACTCGCTCTCGTCCTTCTACCGTAGACAGACTAACGGTTTGATCTTTTTCTCTGTAAGAAAAAATCCTCGCGTCATAGTCTGCTGAAGTTGGCTTGAAAACTTTGACTGGGCGTTTTTTTAAGTCTGCTGTTTTACGATTAGAAGCGACTCGCGCACAAGCTCTAACAGCGAGGTTGGCTGATAGTTGAAATCGCTCCCTGACCGTTTTATAAACCTCAGCTTGAATCCGATTCTTGTTCTTAATTTTAGGATTGACGGTGCTATTGATATAGTTGCAAGCACTAGCAAATGCCCCCAAAGTCAATTCAAGCTTTTTTACTTGTTCAGGGGCGGGTTCAATTTTGCAAACTATAGTCAATACTTGTTCCATACTCTCAATATATCACCGCGACGGAAGTATTGGCTATGCGGTTAAAACCGCACAAGTCGCCTTTCCTCCTCGGATTAAAATCGCGAGGCTTCCAGGCTACCGGACTTATTTCCCGTGAATAACCGCAAATTTCAAAATAGACTCTCGGATGATCAGAAATGGAGGGTTGTGTCGCTTCCCCATCACCCGCGTTGTGAATTACTTTTGCTCTGTATTAAGCTGTTGTTCAAGCTTGCGGCTGGCTTGAGACATCAGATAACAGAACAACCAGTACAAGATACCAATAAACAGGTAAACTTCTGAGTATCGCCCCAGGAACTTAGGATTCGCGAGAATCGAACCGCTAATTCCCAACAACTCCACCAAGCCGACAATCGCCAATAGAGTCGTATCCTGAAACAAACTAATAAACTGACCCACAATAGAAGGAATCGAGATTTTCAAAGCTTGCGGTAAGACAACCAACCCTAACACCAGAGGGGTATTCAAACCCAAAGCTTTCGCGGCTTCAATTTGACCCCGAGGAATGGCTTGTAGTCCACCTCGCACATTTTCCGCCAGATAAGCTGAACTAAACATCGTTAAACCGACAATCGCCCGTAAAATCCGATCAGGACGCATCCCTTCGGGTAAAAATAAAGGGACTAACACTTGTCCCATAAACAAAATCGTAATCAGGGGTAAGCCCCGAATCACTTCAATATAAGCAATCGAGAGAAACCGAATAATCGGGAGACGACTTTGACGCCCCAAAGCCAACAACACTCCAATCGGAAAACACAGCAAAATACTGATAATTGACATCAGTAATGTCAGCATCAGTCCGCCCCAAAGGTTACTCGAAACGGACTTTAACCCCAGTCCTCCGCCAATAAACCAAACCGCAATGATTAAAAAGACAAACCAGGTAAAAGGAAGCCATTTCATCAAATCTGGTTTTGTTTGACCGAGTTTTTTTCCTCCCCAAGCAGTAGCAACTAATAGCAAAACCATTCCAACCAGCAAAATTCGGTACGGAATGCTGACAGGAACCAAAACCGCCAGCATACAAACAATACTAATAGCAAGGATAATATTTTGACTAAACAAAACGGGAATATTACGGGCTAAAATTCCCCAAGTTAAACCTGAAAGTAAACAAATCAGAGTCAGTATAATCCATAAACGCCCATATTGATCAGGGGGAAATCGACCGACCAAAAATAAAGAAAGATTAGCGGGAATTACATCCCACTGGGCTTTTGTTCTTGCCCAAGATAGAAAATTCGCTAAACTTAACGCTAAACCAATAACAATGATCCAGGTTAAAAGACTGTTGTACCAGGTGTTAAATAGATTATTTTTTAACCATTCACGGAGGGTTAATGACTCTGAGGGTCGAACAGAAGCAGAAGGGGGTGTTGTGACAGTCATGGCTTGTAATCAGTGAGAGTTAAAATGGGTAAAATAAATTTGGATTTATTATCTTTCTCGCAATTGAACGGCTCGATTTAATCCATTCATCGCGATAGAAATTAAGAGGTCGATAGTCAGATAAGTTGCCATAATAATCAGCATGACTTCCACCACTCGTCCACTTTGATTAAACGTTGTATTTGCAACGCTATAAATGTCAGGATAAGCCACTGCGATCGCCAAACTGGAGTTTTTGGCTAAATTGAGATATTGACTGTTTAGCGGTGGAATAATCACTCGCAACGCTTGGGGAAAAACCACCAACCGCATCACTAAACCGGGTCTCAGTCCCAGCGATCGCGCCGCTTCCCACTGTCCTTTAGCAACAGATTGTATTCCTGAGCGAACAATTTCAGCAATATAAGCGCCAGTATAGACAACTAAACCCACCAATAGCGTTGTAAATTCAATCGTCATTCGCAGTCCGCCTTCAATGGTTCGACCATTTTCTAAAGGCATTGGACGTTGCCAACCCAGTCCAAATATAATGATGAAAATTGCAGCAATTCCGATTATCCAAAGTAAGGTTAATTGAGGTTGACCTGATTTTCCTTGTTCGACCATTATTTTTGTACGCCATCGCCAAATCAAAATAGAAGCGATCGCACTGATCAATAAAACCGCTAACCAAAACCACACCGCATTTCCCGACGGCCAAGGCACAAAAACGCCTCGTTGATTTAAGTAAATGAAATTAAAAAATCGAGCCGTTTGTTCTATAGAAGGGAGTTTCAAAAAAATTCCGTACCAAAACATTAATTGCAGCAGTAACGGTGTATTTCGCACCACTTCTACATAACAAACGGTCATCTGACGCAGTAACCAGTTATCGGAAAAATAGGTAATTCCGGCTGTAACACCCAGAAGAGTGGTGAGGATCATTCCGAAAAACATCACCCGCAGAGAGTTGATTAAACCAGCGAGTAAAACTTGACTATAGTTATCAGTCGGTTGATAAGGAATTAAACTTTCACCAATCCCAAATCCGGCGGTACTGTTGAGAAAATTAAAATTAAATACAGTTCCTCCCGTTTGCTGAAGGTTGCGACTGAGATTGGTTCCCAACAGTGTAAATAGAGATAATACCGCTATCAAAACGATAACCTGTAGAGCAATTTTCCAAAAGCGATCATCTCGCCAAAGCGGAGTTTTTGGTGTTGTGTTCATGGTCATCAATATAATAGAGTTCTTTTCAGAAAATATTCAATTTTAAAACCGTGCCTTTGAGAAATGGGTAAGGCACGGCGACAATGATTTTGAAGTTAAAATCTGTTATTCAGCCGTGCCTAAACAGGCTGTTCTCTACAGAGAGAAAATCTGTTTTAAAGGATGATCAAACCGATTAACGGAAAGGCGGTGAATACAATAAACCCCCATTATTCCAGAGGGCATTTTGACCTCGTTCGAGTTTAAACTGAGAACCTTGTCCGATATTCCGCTCGTAAATTTCGCCGTAGTTGCCAACTTGTTTAATAATATTGGCAGCAAATTCATTAGTTAAGCCGAGTCCCTGACCTAAGTCTCCTTCCAGACCTAAGAAACGCTTAATCGTCGGGTCTTGACTGGTTTTAAGCTGGTCAACGTTCGCTTGATTAATTCCCAATTCTTCAGCTTCAATCAGCGCGTAAGTCGTCCATTTCACAACATCGAACCAAGCTGAGTCATTATTAATAGTCACAGGGCCGAGAGGTTCTTTAGACATCGTGACATCTAACAGAATATGCTCATCGGGATTCGGAAGTGTACTGCGACGAGCCACTAACTGGGATTTATCAGAGGTCATCCCATCGCAAGCCCCTTCTGCGTAAGCCGCATAAGCCGGATCAGCTTGCTGGAATGTTTTCGTTTCAAACTGAACCCCTCTTTTACGCATATTGTCGGTTAAGTTCAGTTCGGTGGTAGTCCCTGCTTCCACACAAACGGCTCGACCTGCAAAATCTTCTAAACTGGTAATACCGCTCTCTCTACGAACCAACATCCCCTGACCATCGTAAAAAGTTGTTGGTGCAAATTCCATCCCGACTGATGTATCGCGCGTGATCGTCCAGGTAGTATTACGCGAGAGCATATCGACTTCACCGGATTTTAGAGCTTCAAATCGTTCGGTCGAGTCCAGATTTCGATATTCTACGGCGTTCGGGTCGTTGAAGATGGCAGCCGCAACGGCTTTACAGATATCCACATCCAAGCCGGAATATTGACCATTTTGATCAACAAAGCTAAACCCAGGAATTCCGCCATCTACACCACAGACCAGCTTACCCCGATTTTTCACCGTATCTAGGCGACTTGCGGTTTTTCCTGTACCTGATGATTTACCTTGATTTTCTCCATTCGTTGAACTGCTTGGACTTTCTACACAAGCCGTTAGGGGAAGAACCAATAGTAGAGTTGATAAGAGTAGAGAACTCCATTTAAGCATAGTTAAGGTTGATAATTTATTCAAAAGGCGAGTACATAATGCAGTTTCTTCAAACCTCCTTAAGATTACCTTAATTTGGTTCTGTTCATAGAACTCTCGTTATATTATTCCTTTTGAACGGCTCTTTTCAAAGCTTTGAGCTTTCACTTACTGGGGATCTTTGTCTAAGTCTCTGGGGTCTTCAGTTAATTTTTCCATCCTTTTGTTAGGAATGATCTATTGCTAGACGTGATTCTGCTAAATCTCGAATCAGTGATAGGCGTGAGTTAATATAATCATTCACCAAATCTCTGTCTAAACAGTTGACATTAGATTCAGCTTGCAGTCGTTTCAGTAAACACTGTACTAAATCTGCATCATCTAGGGAAACAATCAGTGAAGCCTGAGTCGTTTCGACTAAAGACCAAAGTTGACGGAGCATCGTGGGACTCATAAAACCTCCTTGTCCAGAACAGTATATATTCGCGTCCTTAGAGCTTATCTGCTTCTAACACCACGCCACAAAGCCGTTGCGGTTAGAAATGAGGAATTTTAGGTTTTCTTTATATTTCCACAATAACTGAATATACCTATATCAGATACTCGATCACACAAGATGTCACATGAGCTACAAATCCCTTAATCTAGCGTTGCAAAACTTGACATTGTTTTTCACTTCATCACAAATTCTTCACCCGGGTTAACGCCGGATTCTGTAGGCTGAGGTACAAATACAGCAATTGCTTTAGGAATGACTCGGAAGTGAGCCGGAGTCGAAACCGTTAACTCTCCATCCGTATTAATAGTATAGGGTTTGCTCGTTAAAACTTCAAACTCAGAGCCAGAGAGGGTTCTAGTTCCCAATTCCGGGCGATGTAGTCCGGTGCGGATAGCTACGATCACCGTAAAAAATTGCCACCACCGCTTAATTTCCAAGCTGTAGAGATCCAGACGTTGATCATCAATCGTAGCATCGTGCAGAATTTTCATCCCGCCCCCATAGTATCGACCATTACCCACTGCAATCTGAAACGTTTTCACCCGCTTACACTGATCTCCAAACCGAATCTCCGCAACAAAAGGCCTCGCCCTTAAAATCGCTTGAGTCGCAGTAATCAGGTAAGCAAAAATTCCCCAACGACGCTTGGCTTCTCGGGTGAGTTTGCGGGTAATATTCACACTCAAGCCTAGACTCGCCACATTAAAAAAATGCTTGCCATTTACCCAACCCAAATCGATAGATTGTTTATGTCCTTGGGCAATCACCTGACAAGCCTCTGGAAGTGATAGAGGAATATTCAAAGTGCGGGCCAGATCGTTAGCCGTTCCCAAGGGTAAAATCCCTAAAGGTAAACCCGTTTTCACTAATCCATCAATCGCCGCATTCAAAGTCCCATCTCCCCCTCCAATAATCACCAAATTCACCCGATCTTGGTAACGTTGAATCAGGGAAGTAAAATCTTGAGGAGATTGGGGAAAATCTTGAAGAATCTCTAAACCCAAGGCTTGGAGTTGAACAACCACTCTGGATAAAGAGTCCTGATTCACTTGACGCGCCTGGGAATTCAGCAATAAAAGTGCTGTTTTGGGATAGGGTTGCCGATGCCTGATGGACATAGGAAAAATTGATCAATAATAGGTTGACTGAACAATTGCCAAAGGCGAGTCAAACGGCTTCAATGGGGCAGTGTGAAAAAGCAGGATAAGCAATTGAGTTTCTTGGAATTTTAGACCGGAAACCGCTACTTTTTCAACTGTTCAACAACCCATTTCCAAAGCGGATGACTTGGCCCTTGTTGGCGAATTTGCCAAACCCGTTCTTCTAAACGTTGTTTGTACTCGGCGGGCATCCCAAACAAAATATTGCGACTCTGCCAAACCAAAACCCCCACCATCATACCCAGACATAAACCCAAACCCACTGCGGATAATCGATGCTCGGCCAATCCATAGCGCACCGCAGCCCAGGTAAAATGATCCAACCAGAGCCGAATTTCTGAACGCAATCCCCATAGACTCAGGGGAGCAATTGTCATCCAGAGAAACCCAACCACTAACCATCGACCCCAGACAATCAATTCGTGCAGTTTCTGAACTTGAGCTTGGAAGATAGAATCTTCGGACGGAGGTTCAGGCTTCATCACAGTTCCAGATTGAGCAAGACAAACAACACTTACCGAAGTTGAGCGGAAAGCCCCAGTCTTTAGACATGGGGATGGATAGCGAACAATTAATATTGTTATCCGGGGAGTTGTGTGGCAAAATTATACCATGATTGTACGAGAAGCTAAGTTATTAAACGGTTCCAAGTCTCAATACTCAAGACTTGATGATGCCATAAGAACTGCTCAATTCATCAGAAACAAGGCAGTTAGACTATGGCGAGATGAACGGGATGTGGATAAATCTCGCATTTCTCGCCTCTGTAAAGAGTTGGCGAAAGAATTCCCTTTTGCTAATAAACTTAATTCAATGGCACGTCAAGCTTCTGGTGAAAGAGCTTGGAATTCAATCTCTAGCTTCTATCGTCGCTGTCGTGAAGGAGCCAAAAAAAAGGGTTATCCTCAGTTCAAAAAACATTGTCGCTCAGTTGAGTACAAAACCACTGGCTGGAAACTGTCAACTGACTGTAAATCAATTAATTTCACAGATGGGTTTAAAGCAGGTGAATTTTCTTTATTCTGCAACTCAGATGTTAGAAAGGATTTGTTTACATTGAAGATAAATCGAGTGAGAGTAGTCAGACGAGCCGATGGGTATTATGCACAATTCTGCTTTAATGCTAATCGGTCTGAACCGGGAAACTATACCGGAAAAGTAGTCGGTTTAGACTTGGGTTTAAACTATTTCTACAAAGACACTAACGACAATGCAGCCATCTATCCCAAGTATTTAAGGTCATCTGAAAAGCGAATTAAAAAGCTACAGCGACGACTATCTAGGAAGTTTGTCAAGGGTAAAAAGCCCCAATCAAACAACTACCACAAAGCTCGAAAAAGACTGGGGAAAGCACATTTGAAGGTTCAACGCCAACGCAAAGACTGGGCTGTAAAACTGGCTCGGTGCGTAGTGACATCTAACGATGTTGTGGTATATGAAGACCTCAAGATACAAAACATGGTCAAGAACCATCATTTAGCTAAGTCGATTTCAGACGCGAGTTGGTATCAATTCACCCAATGGTTAGACTATTTTGGAAAAATTTGGGATAAAGCAGTTGTTTCTGTTAGCCCACATTTCACTTCTGCCGATTGTTCTAACTGTGGTTTTCGGGTGAAGAAAACACTCAGCACCCGGACTCACAAATGCCCTAAATGTCAGACAGAAATTTGTCGGGATACTAATGCGGCATTAAATATTTTCAAGAAGGGCATGAGCATTTTAGGGGCTGAGTATAATAGTACCGAAGGGCATTCGGAAACTGCCTCGTTCGAGGAAACGCTTGGGGAGATTCCACCTCTGTTAATCAGGAGACATCCGACTTAATAAGTGGTGTTGATGAACCAAGAATTAGCAATAGCTAAGAATCCCCTTTCTTTAGAAATGGGGAGTATGTCAAAAATTCTGATCAGGTTACTGTTGATCTTCAACAGCTTTAGGGTCGTTTGCGGAAACAGCAACACCAGAAGAAGGTTGACGATTCCGCCACCACGCGAGTAGGGTACTCGCAATAAAAATACTCGAGTAAGATCCCGCAAGAAAACCCACTAATAAAGCCAAAGCAAAATATTTAAGCGTTTCCCCACCAAAGAGGAAAATACTGATCAAAGGCAACATTGTGGTTAAAGTTGTATTGATCGAACGCGCTAAAGTTTGATTAACCGCATCATCAACAACTTGGTTAATCGGTAAAGTGGGATCTCTGGTAATCACTTCTCGAATCCGATCATAAATAACAACGGTATCGTTAACGGAAAATCCGATAATCGTTAACAGTGCCACCAAAAACAAACTATCGACTTCGAGACCCAACACCAAGCCCAAAATCGAAAAGACACCCGTTGTTACGATAACGTCGTGAAACAGCGCGATAAAAGCAAAAACGGCATAATCAAACTGAAAACGGAAGGTGAGATAGATAGTAATTCCAGCAAAAGAAACAAATAAAGCTTGTAATCCCGAGATAAAAATCTGACGGCCTAATGTCGGGCCTACAGTGTCTATTTGAGTCGATTGAGGGTCAAAAGCACCAATCGCTTCGCTGAGGCTATTTTGCAGCTCTGTACGTTCCTCAACATTCAGACTCTTAGTCCGAATCGAAACAATTTGTCTATCTTTTTTTTGAGGATCTTTATCAAGCAGTTGAATCGAACTATTCCCTAATCCTTGACTGGTGAGGACTGAGCGAACTTCATCGAGTTGAATCGGCCCTTGACAATTATCCGGTACTGAACAATCGAGTTCGAGTTGCAGCCTGGTTCCCCCCACGAAGTCTAAGCCTGGACGTAGGGGCGCACCAATATCCGGGCGAGTCCATGAAATCGCCATCGCGATTAAGCCCGCCAGGATAACGACTCCTGAAATTGTCCACCACAGCGATCGCTGTTTAATTACACTAAGTTTCATAGTTTGTGGTTTGTGATTCGTCCTGCGTCAATCGAGCCGGAAAAAACCCGGATGTTGTCTGACGTTTAGGAAATCGCTTTTTTTAAGTTAGGACAAAACAGTTCCGGTTTGCGTAACTCGGGAAATCCAATCACGGTAAACATGAGGGTACGACTACAGGTTACGGCTGTAAACATACTGACGGCAATCCCCAGTCCCAAAGTCAAAGCAAATCCTTTAACCAAACCTGTTCCTAACCAAAACAGGGCAATACAAGCAATTCCCGTTGTCAGGTTGCCATCTAAAATACTACTAAAAGCGCGATAAAATCCTGACTCCACCGAACGATACAACGTTTTACCCGCTTTTAATTCTTCGCGAGTCCGCTCAAAAATCAACACGTTCGCATCCACCGCCATCCCAATACTGAGAATAAATCCAGCAATTCCCGGTAAGGTGAGCGTCACACCGAGCAAGTTAAACAGAGCTAAAGTGAGTAGAGCATAAACAATCAGAGCAAAATCAGCAATTAATCCGGGGAGGCGATAATAAACCACCATAAAAATCAACACCAGAATTAACCCAGCGAGTCCTGCATAGATACTGCGTTGAATACTATCTCGTCCTAAGGTTGCGCCAACGGTGCGGTTTTCAACAATTTCTACCGGAACAGGTAACGCCCCGCCTCGCAGTTGTACCGCTAAATCATTGGCTTCTTCGGCAGTAAATCGTCCGGTAATCACCGCACTTCCGCCTGTAATTCCCGTTTCAGCGAAGTCAACCGGAACGGTGGGATAACTGATCAGTTCATTATCGAGGAAAATCCCAATGGTTCGTCCGGTTCCCGCTAAATTTTTAGTCAGTTGGGCAAACTTGTCTCCGCCTTCGGTTGAGAAACGCAGCGCAATATTCCAGTTATCATTTCCCGTCGGTTCCGGTAAGGCATCCCGCAGATCTTGGCCGCGCAGAATCGGATCTTGGTAAAGTGCAACGATCGCGTCTTGATTACTTTCTAGAGAAGCGAGGGTTTTCTCAACTGCGGCTCTATCGCCCTGTTGCTTCTGTTGTTCGAGTTGAATTTGCAAATCTCCTCTAACTTGAGTTTCGACGAGGAGTTGCGTCTCGGTTCCCGGTTTTTGCTCTCGAAAATCAAGCTGTGCAGTTCCGCCCAATACTCGTTCAGCTTGTTCGGGGTCACTAACGCCAGGGAGTTGAACCAGAATTTGATCTTGTCCGATGGTTTGTACCACTGACTCTGAGACTCCTAAACCATTAACCCGGTTCTCAATCACGCTTTGAACGGCATTAATTACCCGTTCATCAATGGTGGGGACTTCTTCTGAGGTTTTCAACTGAATCGTTAATTGCGAGCCGCCCCGCAGATCTAACCCCAAGCGCATCGGAATATTCACCAATACAATAATTGAGGAGATAACAAGAATCAGGATTAAGATCAGGAGTGAACGCTGTTTTCGCATACTCACATAAAAAATCACAGGTCAGTGGTCAAAGTTTGGGGTTGAAACCTTGAGACATTGCGGCTCTCAACACCCATCCGTTCACCTGAATACAGGTAACAGGCTTCTATTATCGGCTAATTTGGGGTCTGCCGTACAGAAAGATTCTCCTCAACTGTTTGAAATCTTTTTTTCTATCTTACCAAAAATTGCCGCACACGCCCCTACCTTCAGGTATGGGGATATAAGGCTCTTTCTAATGCTATAATAACTCTACTGGCAGGGTATTCAACCAGTTGAAAAACCCAGCATCTAATCGATGCAA
>NZ_JAYGHR010000071.1:0-42149 GCF_034932365.1 Limnoraphis robusta BA-68 BA1
GCCATTAAGGTCTTTTGACGGTTATTAAGTTTGAGTTGGGTCTTGAAGGCTCGTTGCATAGATGTATTCTGTTATCTTACAGATAGTACCGTGTTGTACCATAAATTGTCAACTAAGTTACTGCTCTAATGTATCTCGGTGCAACGGTTTGTCTACCCAAAGCCCCAAACTGTTCGCAATGTCCCTGGAATACCGATTGTCAGGCTCATTTATTCAATTTACAACAGCAAATTCCCATGCGTGAAGCCGCTTCTCCTTTACCCCATAAAATTATCGGCGTTGCCGTCATTTGGAACGAACAGGGACAGATTTTAATTGACAAACGACCCGCAAAAGGACTACTCGGAGGACTTTGGGAATTTCCGGGCGGTAAACTCGAAGCAAACGAAACCCTGGAAGACTGTATTCGGCGAGAAATTCAAGAAGAATTAGCCATTGAAATCGAAGTCGGATCACATTTAATCACGATAGAACACGCCTACACTCATTTTCGCGTTACCCTCAATGTTTATCACTGTCGCCATGTTAGTGGAGAACCTCAACCCCTCGAATGCGATGAAATTCGCTGGGTGACGCTAGATGAAATCGAGCAATTTCCCTTTCCCAAGGCGAATGAAAAGATAATTACAGCCTTGAAAGAAGCGAGAACATCTTAGATTGACCAAAAGGGTAACACTCCACTAACGAACTACTAAACTAATAGTGATAAACAGGTAGGGTGAAATGGAAACAACTGCCTTTATTCGGGGAGGAGTCTACCCAAATTTGACCATAGTGGGCGCGGATAATTCGTTTACACAGCGATAAACCAATACCATAGCCATCTTGAGACTCATCTCGTTCCAGTCTAAAGCGATCTTGAAAAATCCGATCGCGATTTTCTTCAGGAATACCCGGCCCACTATCGCAAATACTGACTTGTATTTTTTGAGTGGTACGATGCAAAATTGACACTTGCAAGCTTCCACCTTTGGGCGTGTACTTGAGTGCATTATCAAGCAGATTGACAATCACCTGTCGAATGCGTTCCTGATCGGCATAGACAAAGGGAATATCACTCGGAATATCGGTTTGGAGTTGCAGAGATTTACTTTGCAACTGACCTTTGAACTCAGCCAAAATCTCCTTGCAGAACTGAGCCAAATCCAGTTGATTCGGTTGCAGCAACAATTTCGCACTCGGGCCGGTTGCCGTTTGCAAAAGATCTGTGATCATTCGATCAATGATCCGGAGCTGGCTACGCGCTTGTTGAACGAGGCGTTCTTTAAAAGCCTGAGTGATCTGAGGTGAGTCTTTCTCTTGAGCCTTTTGAGTCGATGCTAACAGGGTTTCTAAAGCCAGAGAAGCCGCCGTTAGCGGACTACGCAGATCGTGAGCCAGGATTTCTATAATACGGTCTTTAAAGTTCAGTTGTTGAGTCAGTTGCTCTTTTTCCTGCTTGAGACGGAAGACTTCATCACTCAACTTGATCAATTCTGATACATAGGCAACAGAAGTGATGGAGTTGGCATTACTACCAACTTGAGAGACTTGAGGATGAGATTTTTGCTCTGCACAGCAACATTCCTCCAGAGCCAGTTGCCAACGGGGCCACCAATGTTCCAATTGAGCAACCAGATCACTACCCGCTAAGATATGGCGGGGTTCTGGAAAAATCCTGACAATCGCTGGCGTTGCCACCAGTTTAAAATATTCGGCTAGATAGGGCTGTTGTCCCACATCGATCACTTGCAGCTCATAAGCCTCCTCACAATCTAATTTCTCTAGAAATTGGCGGATCTGCCGGATCTGTTCCTTAGAGCTAGGACGCTGGTCGGCAAATAGCAGAAGTTGTAGACACGCTTCTGGGTTAGTCGATTTTTCTGGAAATACCTGCATGAAGTCTGTTTGAAGCAGGGAGTATCTACCGTTTAGGCTGTCTCTCGGATAACAAGAGTTAAGCATTGGCAAAAGTAATTAACTAATAGTTTAATTTAAGATCTCCTTTAGATTCGATCTTTTTAGGAGCTACAGTCGTGGAACGCACACTTAAGGATTAGTTATCTGCCATCCTTGGCTGATCATTCAGTAAGGCAGGCTACCAGTTTAGACACTCACCAGTCACTGGTTATCAGGGTACTGGGTACTGGGTACTGTAAGAGATCATTTGCCCCTAGAGTCTAACTTAAGGGCGCAAATTGTGGGATATTAGGGGTTTGAGACTTCAAGGGGAACGGCGTATGTTCGCAAGTTGGCCGAAAAATCCAGCACTCCAAGTTGTTGTGAAAGCAGCGATCGCATTTTTTGTGATTTGTCTATTCTTAACGCTACATCGCTATTTCAGCTTCTACGCTTCTTATGATCACGGCATTTTTAACCAAGTCTTCTGGAATAACCTGCATGGTCGGTTTTTTCAGAGTTCCCTGTCTTCTGCACTGTCTACGAACGTCGTTCATCAGGGCCAATTTCCCGATGTCTCTTACCATCGCTTAGGTCAGCATTTTACTCCCGCCTTGCTTCTCTGGCTACCGATCTACGCTTTATTTCCCTCGCCAGTCACGTTAATTTTCATCCAAGTCACCCTTGTTACTGCCGCAGGGGTTATTTTATACATTCTAGCCAGACAACATTTAGAACCGCCCTTATCGGCTTGGATCACCGTCAGTTTCTACGCTGCCAACGCCGTAATTGGCCCAACACTCTCCAATTTCCACGATGTCTGTCAAATTCCCCTATTTGTATTTAGTTTGCTGTTGGCGATGGAAAAACGCTGGTGGTGGTTGTTTTGGGTATTGGCTGTTTTTCTGTTAGGGGTACGAGAAGATTCCGGCGTGGTGTTGTTTGGCATCGGTGTGTACCTGATTTTAAGCCAACGTTACCCCAAACAAGGCATTGCAGTTTGTATCCTTAGCTTCGGTTATATGATCTTGCTGACGAATCTGATTATGCCGTTGTTTTCTGAGGATATTTCCCAACGGTTTATGATGGAACGGTTTGGTCAATACGCCGATGGAGAAGAAGCTTCTACTTTAGAGATTATTTGGGGAATTGTCAGTAATCCCTTCCGATTAATTGGCGAAATCTTTACACCATTTTTTGGTACAGTTAAATATTTACTGGGTCAATGGTTGCCTTTAGCCTTTGTTCCGGCTGTTGCTCCCGCCTCTTGGATGATTGCCGGATTTCCCCTCTTAAAACTGTTTATTGCTAAAGGAGATTCCGTTTTAGCGATTACCATTCGTTATGCGATGACCGTTGTTCCCGGATTATTTTATGGTGCTATATTATGGTGGGCAGAGCGACAAAAACAGCATCCAGAACAACAACTTCCCTCCCGCAAATTCAAACGATTTTGGATAGTTTGTATTGGTTTATCTCTATTTTTTACCTTAACTTCCAACCCCAACCGCACCCTTTATTTCTTAATTCCTGACTCAGTTCAACCCTTAGTTTATGTTCCTATTACAAAACAATGGAATCATGTTAAACAATTTCGCCCGTTACTCGCTGAAATTCCCCCCGATGCCAGTGTAGCAGCAACCACTTATCTAATTCCTCAGCTTTCCAGTCGTCGGGAAGTCTTACGGTTTCCTCAATTTGAATTATACAACGATGCGGGAGAATTAGTTAAAATGGAGTATCTAATTCTTGATTTATGGCAAATGCAGCAATATCAAGCCGCCTTTAAACATGAACGAGATAGATTAAAAGAAATCGTTCCTATTTTGAATCAGTTTACCGCCACGAATGAATATGGTATGATTGGGTTTGAAAATGGTGTTGTCTTAATGCAAAAATCAGCCACATCCAATCCTCAAGCGATAGAAGATTGGAATTTGTTTCAAAAAGAGTTAGAACCGATTTTAGCTGAAAATCAATAAAAAATAAATTAATTGTTCTACCATCCGACAATTTACCAGACAAGAAAGGAGGTTTTATGAAGAAGGAAATTGAAAACGAAATGGAAGATGAATTACGTCCAGAGTACGACTTTGCTAAAATGCAGGGGGGAGTCAGAGGTAAATATATTAAACGGTATCGTGAAGGGACAAATTTAGTGCTTTTAGATCCCGATGTTGCTCAAGCTTTTCCCAATGATAAAGCGGTTAATGAAGCCGAAGCGATCGCTTATTCAAATGACTCAACCTCAACACCCTAACGCTTGATTGAAGTAAACACTAAGATGCAGATTAACTTAATTCCGGTATCTAAAGGCATTCCCAATGCCAACAATGTCATAACAGAGGCGATTACTCGTTTTAGAAAACACTTACTGACAGTGATTGTTGTTTGTCCTGAAGATGGATTAGAGTATTTAGGAGAAGAACTGACTCCTGAAAGTATTACACGTGCTGGTATAATGCGGTAATTGTTTTGTTTCGTGAGCCGGGAACTATTGGTCAAATTACAGGCTATATTCAATAAAATGGTATTAACATTAATCTGTCAGGCTCAGGCGGAGGCTATGGAAAGCTATTTATGCAATGCTTAATTCAAAACAATATTCAGCCTTGGTTTCACCCAGTTATACCCGTTTATGATCAATTTTTAAACTGGTCAGGTAAGCTTGATTATTCGGCTTTAGATGAGTTGTCAACCGAGGAGACATTATTGTATTGGAAAAGATTTTTAATTAATGAGATAATTCCTGAGTTTTATACAGAAAGAGTAGGATTATTACTGATGAGTCATCGTACAGGAAGCTGGCAGACATCCTGGCAGGTTGGCGATCAAGAAGAGTATGTAGATCGAAGTCAATTAGAAGCAATACTATCAAATACAGAGTTCTACCGTACTTTTTTAGGTGAGATTGTTAATTTACGAACGTTGAATAATCTCAATATTTCTGACAACCAGGTTAAAATTACTTTAAAAAAACAAATTTATGTGGGTGCAATAACTTGTTTGGAGACTTATTTATCAGACGCTTTTATCAATACAGTTCTATCAAGTAAAGAATATATCAAATCCTTTTTTTCATCATTTAAAGATTTTGAGTCTCAAAAGTTTGCAATGAATGAATTACTTGATTTTGCTGAACAGGCAGAAGACATAGCTAAGAAAAATATGCTGGAGGTTCTTTATCATAACTTACCTAAAGTTAGTAATATGTACAAGGCAACACTCGGCGTTGTGTTTCCGAGTATTGCTGAACTCCAGAAAGATATCTTGGTGAGACATGATATCGTTCATAGAAATGGGAAAACAAAAGAAGGTAAGGAGATTATTCTTAACGATCAATCTGTAGCTGAGGTAATCTCTAGAGTAGAAACTTTTATCAATGAAATTGATGAAAAGTTAAAGGACAAGTAAAATGATCGCGTTTGAGATCGAAAGCGATTTGAGTTTCTACTTCAAGATCATCAGCATCACTATCAGAATATTTCTCAAAATAGTGATGTTGACAAATCATTTGTACTCGTTTATCCTACTGCCAATTTCGTAAACTGGCGCATATAGGGGGATCTATATCCGAGAATAATATCGGACTTAGGTACTCCAGCTTCAATTAACTCATTGGCTATCCCCCTCTCAGTTCCATCTCGTTGAATCCAAATTTTTCCCTCCTTAATCTCAATGTGAATAACACATCCAAATACTCGCTTTTCGCCACGCCATCCTATATGAAACATTAGATAGCGATCGCGTTTGAGATCGAAAGCGATTTGAGTTTCCACTTCAGGATCATCAGCATCACAGTCAGAATATTTCTCAATAACTGACTGAATAAGTTTTCTATATGTCTCTATTTCCATGATACAATTTCCTCTGTAACAGGATTAAATACGAGTAAGTTTAACTGCATTCGGTTTACTGACATTTGAGCTAAACGTCGAGTGAAAAACTCTTCATAAATATCTTCTGGAACTGCTAGATAAAGTATTCTATTGGGTTGTTGCTCCTCTAAAACCACTTTATAGTTCCATGCTTGACCAATAGCAGAATGAAAATCATTAATCAATGAAAGACCTAAAAAACTTTTAATTTATACTGCTATTTTTTGCCCATATCTCTCTGCTCCTAATAACTGATTTTCAGCACCTAAATCCACATATAGCTTATCTTCGTCTATTTTAAGATGCAGAGGATCATCAGTAATTGTCCACCCTTCTTTTTCCAACGCTGAACGTACAACAGCATGAAATAAATCTTTTGCGGACATAGGTGACTTTAGGATGGTTATTTTAATCGTAACACATTCTACGAGGTTGTATTCTTCTTAATTTGTTCAAGGGTAAACTGACTGCAAGGCATTTTGCATCATTTTCCCTTTAAACCGACAGTAAATTAATTCGTTCTATTGTACGTTGATTTTCTTCTGGGGTGCCAACGGTAATGCGTAACCCTCCCCCTGTATGACGAATTAATGTTCCTTGAGACTTGAATTTTTGTTGGATTTGCTGTAAAATAGTATCAGAATCTCCTAACTCTAAAGATTTCGGACGAACATATACAAAATTGGCGTTACTTTGCCAAACTTTTAACTGAGGATGTTGAGTAATCGCATCAATTAATAAACGACGTTGAGCGATTATTTCAGGAATAACGGTTAATAACTCATCTTGATTATTTAACGCAAACTCAGCCGCAATTTGAGAGAAGCTGGGGAGATTATAAGGAAGTCTAACTTTCTCTAAGATAGCAATTAAATCGGAATTGGCGATCGCATAACCCACTCGCAAACCCGCTAACCGAAACGCTTTAGAAAAGGTTCGTAAAATCACCCAATTGGGATGTTGAGGAAGTTCACCCACTAACGTTGTTTGGCTAAACTCAAAATAAGCTTCATCAATAACCACTAAAATTTCTGGGGGTAAGCTTCTTAACCAATTAATTTCTTTTTCTGTTAAGGCATTCGCCGTTGGGGAATTGGGATGAACCACAAACACGACTCGTATTGGCGGGTTTTGGGTTTGTGAAATAGCATTTTGGGCTGCTTCTAAATCCATTTCAAAGTTATTTTCATTTCGCCCAATTTTCACGACTGGAATTCCCAATGTTTCGGCTAAAATTCCATACATCGAAAACGTGGGAGTTGCAACTAAAATTGAACCTTCACCGCCTAAACAGGTTGCAATTAACAACGAGCGAATTAACTCATCCGAACCATTTCCCACACAAAGATTATCGCTATTAACCGGAATTTTAGCATCGGGAATTCCTCGGTTAACATATTGAGCGATCGCGCTTTTTAAGGTAGAATGAGAACCATCCGGGTAACGATTGGTTTCAATTTCATGCTGATACGCCCAAGCCAGTTTTTGTTTTAACTCACAGGGAAGATCATAGGGGCATTCATTGGTATCTAAACGATCTATAATCATCTCAGATGCAACTGGACTCCCAGACTCTCCACCGGGATGAGGTGCATAGGCTTGAAATTGAGCGAGATCGTTACGGATGAAAGGAAGCATAGACTAAAAACAGTGAACAGTTGTGTAGGGCGGGTTCATTACAGTTATCAGTTATCAGTTATCAGTGACCAGTGAAAACAGTTATCAGTTATCAGTTATCATCTGACCTGACACCGACCTTGACACCTGTTCACTGGTAACTGTAAAACTGGTCGCTGTTTAAACCGCCCCTACATTTTTATAAATTATAATCCCTAATCCCCAAAAATGGTTTCTCTTAAACTTGATATTGGTTATCTTCCCACACCGCCTGAATTAGTGACGGCGATGCTTGACAGGTTGAACTTAAACGAGCAAGATGTATTTTATGATCTCGGTTGTGGAGATGGACGAATTGCGATCGCTGCGGCTCAATGCTATGGTGTTAGAGCAGTTGGAATTGATATCGATCCTCAACGGATTCAAGAAGCAAATGAATTTGCTAAAATTGCTGGAGTTAATGATCGCGTAGAATTTCGCTTACAGAATTTATTTGAAAGTGAGATTGGGGAAGCAACAGTGGTTTATGTTTATCTGTTACCTCACCTCAATCTCAAGCTTAAATCTCAGTTTAACCAATTGCAACCCGGAACGTTAATTATTTCACGAGATTTTGAGATGGGAGACTGGAAACCCTTTCAACAGTTTCACATTCAAGGAGTCGAAGAAGAATCAACCTTTTACTGTTGGCGAACTTGACGAAATAACTCGGCTAATTTGTTCGCTTCTGTGGTAATATTATGTTGATGATGAACTCGTTCTGCTCCGTATTTTCCCATTTCTTCGAGTTGTTCACGAGGCATTTCTAGAACAGTTTTCATGGCTGCTGTGAGTGCTTCTATGGAACCTGCGGGAACGAGCCAACCGCTTTTGTTTGGTTCGATTAATTCAGGAATTCCCGCAATATAAGTCGTTAAAGCTGGGCGTCTGAGTGCAAGTGCTTCCATTAAGACTACGGGTAAACCTTCGGCGAAACTGGGTAAAACAAAGGCTTGAGATGCTAATATTTGTTCTCGAACTTCTGCGTTTGTTGCCCAACCTGTAATTTCAATGTAATCTTCCAGATGAAGCTGGCTGATTATCGTTTCTATCTGGGGGCGTATTCCTCCGTCTCCCACAAAGACTAATTTAAACCGAATTCCCTCAGCAGCAAGTTGGCTAGCGGCTTCAACAAGGAGTAAATGACCTTTTTGTTCACTCAAACGTCCGACACAAACAAACCGGGGTTCGTTAGGAATAGCAACAGGAGATTGTTCAAGAAATAGGTGATCAACCCCACAACGAACGACTTTAATTTTAGACCATTGTTTGTAGTCACACCAGCGATAAAGTTGACTTTTTCCAAAAGAACTAATAGCGACAACAAAACTGGCGTTATTGATTTTTTCGGTTAAATTAATTGCTTGAGGTTTATCAAATTCTTCTGGGCCATGAACGGTAAAGCTGTAAGTTGGCCCCCCTAACGCCCGACACAGCATCGCCACAGTGGTGGAATTGGTGCCAAAATGAACATGAATGTGTTCTACATTTGACTCTAAAAGCCATCGTAACAGCACACAGGCTTCTGCAAGATAGATGAGATGATAAAAAATACCGCGTTCTGATTTTTGACCGATTTTAAAAGCCAGTCCGATAGCAGAAAAGAAACGCAGAGGACGACGGATTTTTACCCAGAATACACTCAAGAGTAAACCGATTGCTCCGACATTCAAAATAAATCGGGTTTTAGCCAGTTCTTGTTTATCGGCTTCGTCTACGAGTTCGTCTTCTATGGAGCGAATGGAAAACCGAAAAACTTCTATTCCAGTCGCTTCTACAGCCAATATTTCCCGACGGATAAAACTATGGCTAACTTTGGGATATAGGTTAACGAGGTAGGCTATTTTCATCTATCAATATTTACTCTTTACTGTTGACTGTTAGAGGGCGGGTTTAGGTAGAATATTGGCGAGACAGACAGGCTTTGTGCGGAACCCGCCCCTACGTTGAACCCTACTCTCTGTTAGAGGGCGGGTTGATGTAGAATATTGGCGAGAAATGCAGTATTGTGCGGAACCCGCCCCTACGTTGAACCCTACTCTCTGTTAGAGGGCGGGTTTAGGTAGAATATTGGCGAGACAGACAGGCTTTGTGTGAAACTCGCTTTACGTTGAACCCTACTCTCTGTTAGAGGGCGGGTTTAGGTAGAATATTGGCGAGACAGACAGGCTTTGTGTGAAACTCGCCCCTACGTTGAACCCTACTCTCTGTTAGAGGGCGGGTTTAGGTAGAATATTGGCGAGACAGACAGGCTTTGTGTGAAACTCGCCCCTACTTTGAACTTACTTTGACTTGATCTCGTTCTGTTCTAACCCATTCTTTTTCGCGTTTAACGAGGAAACCGAAATATAAGGGAATTTTCCAAAGGATGTAGAAGGGTACACTCAGTAAAGTCCAACCCGAAATGCGCTCTCGACCATATTTCGCCCAAGCTGCTAAAATGGCGATCAGCATCAGTCCGCCTGCAATAGCGCTGAAGAGAGCAGGTAGCCAGGATAACCCAAAAATTCCGGCTATTATTGCGATGATTGTCACGACTAACCACAACATGACGAGTAGAGATAACGGTGGTACAAATAGATCTAAAGCCATCACGAATAGGTCTAGTCGTTTTTGTTGCAGGGAAGCTTTTAGGAGTCGGGGAACTTGAGTTTGGATGGTTTGTAGATGTCCGTGTTCCCAACGGGTTCTTTGTTTGATGGCGGCTTGTTGTTGTTGGGGCAGAATCCCTGTAACTCGCCCTTGAGGACAGTATAAAGGGGGATGACCTGCGATCGCTAAATCGACTCCAAGCTGCATATCTTCGACAATATTACCACTGGCAACGCTAACTTCACGAATAATTGACCAGGGAAAAGCCATTCCGGTTCCAGTTAAAGCACAGGGAAAATTCAGGCGTTCGAGTCCTTGAGGGCGGACTTGATTTTTGACGAGAAAAGCTAAGGCTGAGATCGAATCTTTGGGAGTCGGTTGCTCAGGAATTTCCATCAAGTATAACGCTTGTACGGGTCTTTGTGTCGCGATCGCTTTTTGGGTAATTTGTTCGAGGGTTCCGGGTTCAACTCGACAGTCTGCATCCACCATGACGACAACTTCAGGCGGGTTTTCAGCTAAAAACTTTAAGCCATAGTCTAAAGCATAGCCTTTTCCGCGTTGATCGAGGCTATGACGTTCGAGAACGGTGACTCCGGTTTGACGAGCAATTTCGGCGGTTTTATCGGTACAATTATCAGCAATGACGACAATTTGATCATTGGTTTTTAATTGAGGTAATAACGGTTCAATTGTCGCGAAAATTCCCAATTCTTCATTATGCGCTGGAATTAAAACAGTAACTTGGGGTTGTAAGTTTTGAGACTTTGATAATTGATTAGATAAAGGGGTGAAAAATGCTAAAACACATTCAAGAAAAAACACTAAAATTGGCATGGACAATCCTAGTGTTATCCCCAATAGGATTATGATGAATAAGTCGCTCACGATTTACCTCGGAATCCGCCTCTGCTTTTAAATTTTATCAGGTAAAATTTCTACTGACAAGATGATAGATTTCGCTGAAAGTTCATCAATACTGTGAATTGAGCGTTTTGCTCCGAAGTATTTAGGCCAGTGGGAGTCAAGAGTAGAGCTTTACAAAAACTTTAATTAAAGCCCAAAAATTTTACAATTTCTTGACATCCGGGGGTAAAAAGCATCACCCAATAGGCTCAGGCTGGGAAGTTTGATCAGGAATTGATCCAGATGCGATCGGCCAAGACTAGGGGATAAAAACAACGAGCCGTGTTGAAATTCTGGCATAAAGGGCTGACGATCGTTAGGGAGAAAGACTATACTGGTTCGGTAGAAATCAACGAATAGTGAGGGCAGCCTGATGCCTGGTTCGGAAGTCAGAGCAGAGGAAATCTCGGATCAAATGTTGAGGATAGCCAAACAGCTCTTGAATAACAATGAGGGTGCAGGTCTCAAATCATTTCTTGAAACAAGGAACAATGCTAATTCAATCGCTTGGCAAATCTGTCACCAGCCTAACGCTACTGACAATTATCAGCTTGAATCTACAGTTACCCGTTCTTGCTCAGAATCAACCTCAGACTTCCCCAGCCAATCAGACAACCAATCCGACTGCGATACCCCAACTCGATGGAACGTATAATCTCGGTACGGGTGATCAACTGCGGCTTGATGTGTTCGGGGTTGACAAGTATAGCGGACAATATCTCGTTTTAACGGATGGAACCCTGAACTTACCAGGAATTGGGACGGTTCAAGTACAAGGACTAACATTACCCCAAGCTCAAGCGAGAATCTCGGAGCGATATGCCGCTTTACTCAAACAGCCCGTTATTACCCTAAGTTTAATCGCCTTTCGTCCGGTACAAGTTGCCATTTCAGGCGAAGTGAACCGTCCAGGGTCTTATCGAATGGCTGGAGTTACAGGTCAAGCCGGAGGCGGTGATGGACAACTTCCCCGAGTCACCCAGGCGATTCAGTTAGCCGGAGGTTTAACTCAAGCGGCGGATTTAAGTCGGATTCAGCTTCGACGGGTTACAGCAACGGGTTCTGTCGTGACGTTGAACCTGGAAGAATTACTCCAACAAGGAAATTTGAGTCAAGACCCGATTTTATTGGATGGGGATAGTCTCTACATTCCAACGGCGGTTAGTATTGATTCGTCGCAAATTCGTCAAATTGTTTCATCGGGTTTAGTTTCTCAAGAGTACGAACCGTTACAAGTGGTCGTCGTCGGACAAGTGTTTCGTCCGGGAGTTTACACCGTTAGTGCAGAAAATGATAACTCAGATCCGCCCACAGTCACCCGAGCGATTCAAATTGCAGGGGGAATTACGAACTTAGCCGATATTCGCAATATTGAAGTGCGTCGGATTACCCGAACCGGTTTACAAACGACTCAAATTAATCTCTGGGAACTCTTGCAATCGGGTGATCCGAATCAAGATCCGTTTTTGCAAGAAGGGGATACGATTATTATTCCCACTGCTTCGGAGATTAATCCGGCGGAGGTCGAAGCCTTGGCGACAGCCAGTTTTGCTCCAGCCACGATTAATGTCAATGTGGTTGGGGAGGTCGTCGATCCTGGTATCTTGCAAGTTCCTCCAAATACGCCTCTCAATCAAGCGATACTTGCGGCGGGGGGATTTGATAGTGTTCGCGCTAGTAAAACAGAGGTAGAATTAATTCGCTTAAAGCCCGATGGTACAGTGATTCGGGAGAACATTATTGTTGATTTAGCCCAGGGAATTAATGACCAAAATAATCCGGTGCTACGGAATAACGATATCGTCGTGGTCAGTCGAAAGGGTTTAACTCGTTTTGCAGATTCCACATCAGAATTTTTCAGACCAGTAAGGGATATTATCACCCTGGGTGCATTTCTGAGATTGTTTGGGGGTAATTAATCATCCGGCTTAACGGGGAAATCTCTCTCTAGAGTCTCTGAGATTGACCATTAGAAAAGCAGATGATCGTCAACAGTTTTGAGAATCTCTAGCATCGCAGCCCCATCAAAAGTGCTGTCATTCAAATATCCACTGATAAGATAGAGTAAGGCTATTTCAAGTTAGGTAATTATGCAGCGTGATACTGTAGCATTCGACTCGGGCGAGCTAAAAGCTTCACAATTTTCTGAGGAGACAGAGGAGACAACGGCTTCGTCTCAGGGTGGGTTAAATCTAGGCCCACTGTTAAGAACGATTCAACGGAAAATCCTGTTAATTGTCGGCCTGACTGGGGCTGCGGGAATGGCAGCGAATCATTATTTGATTCAAGAGCCGACTGCAACTTATCAGGGTCACTTTCAGATGTTAGTTGAACCCGTTAGCTCAACGGATAAATTGGCCGATCCCTTAACATTAACGAGAACCCAGGGAAACCCGAATGAGAATCTGTTTAACCTGGATTATCCCACTCAGTTACAGATTTTGCAAAGTCCAAAAATTTTAGATGAGATTGTCAACCAAGTTCAAGCTGAATATCCTAAGTTTAGCCTCCAAGACATTCAAAAAAACTTAACGGTAGAGCGTTTAGCGGGAGAAAATAAGAGATTTGACGTCACTAAAATCCTGGAAATCAAATATCAAGGTTCCGATCCCGATATCGTTGAACGGGTTTTAGAGGAAACGGCAAAACGATATGAAAAATACAGTGTAGAGGAACGCAGTAGTGGTATTCAGGAAGGCGTTAAATTTATTGATGCTCAACTTCCGGATTTAGAAAAACGGGTCAATAGCTATCAAACTGAACTGCAAAACTTACAACAAGATAACCAACTGGTTAATCCCGAAACTCGCGCTCAGGAATTATATGAACAAATTCAAGTGTTGGAGACTCAAAGTAACGAAGCACAAAGACTACTTCAGGAGTTAAGAACGCAGTACGTTAACTTGCAAGCCCAACTCAATTTTACACCAAATGAAGCTTTAGCTGCATCGGCTTTGAGTGAAGCCCCAAATCGAACTCAGTTGTTGGCAAGTTTAGCAGAAATAGAAAGAGAAATTGCTAAACAATCAGCCGTGTATAACGACAATACACCCGAAATGCAATTGCTCCTCCAGCAACGAGCAAATATACAACAACTCCTCGATCAAGAAACCCAACAAGTCTTAGGAGAAAACTCAGCCAATATCTCCCCTAATTCCTCTGTTTTAGGATTTCAAAGTTCAATTCGTCAGCAATTAATTTCCCAGCTTGTTGACGTGAGTAATCAAATAGAAATGCTAGAAGTGCGTCTAGCAGGACTGCAAGAATCCCAGTCTAGATTTGAGCGACAAGCTCAAGTTCTTCCGAGCATTTCTCGTCGATATGCCGAGCTACAACAAAAACTAGAATTAGCCAACGGAAACCTGAAGCGATTTTTAGAACAACGGGAAAAGTTACTACTAGAATCTGCTCAAGATAACGTACCTTGGCAAGTGATTTCTCGGCCTCAAATTGAGGAAACGATAGAAGATAACAGTCAACAAACCCTAATGATGGGTATAGTTGGAGGCTTAGTGGCGGGGCTGGTATTGGCGATTTTACTGGAAAAACTTCAAAATATTTTCTACACGATTGACGATCTAAAAGGATCAGTAAAACATCCGATGTTAGGGATTATTCCCCGTCAAAAAAGAAAATCTGTTTTTGAGTTATTTAGCAATTCTCAACAGAAACAGTCTCGATTTATGGATGCTTTTGATGTCCTTTATGCTAATGTCCGTTTTCTGTATGGGGATTCTTCTTTACGTTCTTTGGCAGTGTGTTCAGCCGAATCTGGAGACGGAAAATCCACCGTTGCTTTACACTTAGCCCAAACAATCGCCAGTATGGGGCAGAAAGTGTTAATTGTCGATGCTAATTTACGTCATCCTCAACTGCATCAAAGCTTAGGCTTACCCAATCAAAAAGGACTCAGCAATCTTCTCACCGATAACCGCATTGCTCCGAGTATTCTCATCCAACAGTCGCAGATGGCGGATAACCTGTTTGCTCTGACCGCCGGGACTCCCACAGCCGCCGCGATTAAGTTGTTAGGTTCGGCTCAGATGCGGCATATCGTTGATGAATTGCAAAAAACCTTCGACCTGGTAATTTACGATACTCCTCAACTGCGAGACTACACTGATGCCAGTTTCTTATCCGGACATCTGGATGGTCTGCTCTTAGTAGTGGGAATTGCTAAAACCCATCAATCCGTCACTAAAGACGTATTAGCTCAACTCGACAAGTTTCATCTCCCCTGTCTAGGTGTGGTGGCGAACCACGCCAAGAAGGGTCAAGCCTCCACAAACCCTCCTTACTTATTGCAAACGATGCCTGTCCACAAAACAGAAGAGGTTGAGCAGTTAATTTGATCTCAATCGAACCTGAATTCAAAGATGGCTCAGACTCAACTGATCAACCCGTCAAAATCTCTTCTGTCCCGTTTATTACGACTAAGAAGGTTGACATCCTCTCCTCCCTTTAGGGAGAAGATTCCTCACCACGCCACCTTTAACGGGTGGTCGCTGAATGGGGTTGACGCTTCTCAGGACGCTGCTTCAATAACCGGAGTCTTATGCCTTCCTCCACGTCCGTTTCAAGTCTCAGAATGTCCTCCCGCGACTATTAACAAATCTTGTTTTTGTTTGTCTGTGTCTTCAAGTTTGATTTTCTCATTGACTTTAAGACTTCCCTTGTTCTGCCCTCAACTAAAGGAGTTCCAACCTAATCTTCTATTCTGTAGTATTTATGGGACAAGGCGGGTTTTTCAACCTCTTTGATTTTACCATAAAAGTCGCCCTTAAGGGCGAGGCTTGTATCCCAATTTTTTGGTCATCTGCTTATGAAACTTTTGTCTGATCAAGCTCCACAAGACCCGCAAATCAAGAACAAATTTCAAACCAAGTCTGACGGTAACAGGCTAGCCTCTGGAGAATTCCAGTCAACTTTTAAGTCGTATACTCGGCGTTAATTTTCACGTAGTCATAGCTCAAGTCACATCCCCAAGCTTTTCCGACACCCGAACCGGAACCCAACTGCACTTGAATCAAAACCGTATCACTCTTGAGATATTCCCCGGCGGCGGCTCGCTTCAAATACTCACTGGCGGCGGCTCGTTCAAAGGGTAGAGGTTGACCGTTTTCCATTAAAACAAAATCACCCAATTGAATTCGCAATTCTTCTTGCTTGAAACTCACCCCGGCACGTCCGGCGGCGGCGGCAATTCGTCCCCAATTCGGATCACGGCCAAAAATGGCTGATTTCACCAGGGATGAACCCACAATAGTTTTTGCCACTTGACTTGCTGCGGCTTCATCGGATGCTCCAGTGACTTGCACTTCAATCAAACAAGTCGCCCCTTCCCCGTCCCGAGCGACGGCTTTCGCTAAATGTTCACAAACCGTCGTCAACATCGCTTCGAGTTGATCGGCTTCCGGCCCTCTACCCGTAATCGCCGGGGTGCGAGATTGACCATTGGCTAAAGCAATCAAAGTATCATTGGTGCTGGTATCGCCATCAACGGTAATTTGATTAAAGCTGCGATTGGCGGCTCGACTCAACATTTCTTGCCACAAGGGAGGCGACACCGCCGCATCACAAGTCACAAATGCCAACATCGTCGCCATATTCGGGTGAATCATCCCAGACCCTTTAGAAATCCCCCCAATGCGAACCGGGCGATCGCCAAACATCGTTTCTAGGGCGATAGATTTTGTAACTAAATCGGTCGTAATAATTGCACGAGCGGCTGCATCCCCGCCTGTCTCGGAAGCTTGCGCCACTAGCTCAGGAATAGCAGCTTTGAGAGCATCCATTTTAATGCGCTGACCGATTACCCCTGTTGAAGCGAGTAAAACCGATTCCGGGTCAATATTCAAGGCTTGAGCGAGGACTTGAGCGCTTTCAACGGCATCTACGCAACCCTGTTCTCCTGTAGCGGCATTCGCTTGTCCTGCGTTGCACAAAATGGCTCTAGCGCCAAGTCGTGCTTGCAGTTGCTGACGGCAATAATCGACACAGGCGGCTCGGACTTGAGAAGTCGTAAACACTCCTGCCGCGATCGCATCAACCTCCGATAAGATTAAAGCCAAATCCGGCGCTCCCGATGGTTTCAATCCTGCTACGATTCCAGAGGCTTTGTATCCTCTCGGTGCCGTTATCCCCCCTGAAATCTCAGTCCAATCTGACATGGTTTCCCCTTTCTCTGTCGCTTCCAACAGAGGCGATTAGCGTTTCAAGCCCCATATTATACAGTGAACAGTGAACAGTTATCAGCGCAAACTTGCGACGGGCGCGGTTTCCGCCAGAAGCACAGTTTGTAAGAGAGTGACCAGGGAACAGGTTACAGGTTACAGGTTACAGGGAATATTCATAATTGATAACTTTGACACTCCCACGCCTTAAAAGGCGGGGATTCTTGGTTCAGCGAGTCCACTTAATATAAATAAGTTTCCTTATTTATACCAGAGACGGATCTCTCCCCAAACGTTTTACTCCATTCCAGAAGCCTGTTTCCGAATGCCCTTCGGTACAGTTTGAAACCCTAAAAAAACTCTTGGTTTCTCTGGTACTTGGTGCTTGTACGCGCAGCGTTGCCGCAGGCTAGTTTTTACCTTCTCAAGCGTTCCTGAGAAGAACCCCATAACTTCAGTTTTCAAGGTTCGTTGCCTTTTCGGCGACTGGGTTTTTCGCGTGGTTGATTACCCTTTCCACGTCTATAATTCTAACATAAAAGTCGCCCTAAAGGACGAGGCTTGTATCCCAGTTTTTCGGTCATTAAAATCCCCACTATAGCAGGTGCTACGGTGGGGCGATTGGGGTTTAATTGTACACAAAGCAATCTCTTGTGGAGGTTTAACTAACTCATTGAGGCGTTGCTACGGTCATAGCTGGTGCGGAAGTTTTCGGTGGGCTTCCCTTGAATTGTGCTGTGATAGTCACCGACTTCTATACCCACTTCGTCAGCAACCCGATTGAGCATAGCTTGTTGACGATTTTTAACCATCTGGTGATGACGCATCATTAAAGAACGAGCCTGATCTTGAGTACCCATTTTGATTGCTCTCCTAAATTTTTAATGAATCTTGATTTTTTCTTAAAGAATTGTCAGGGATTCTCAGAATAACCCTAGCTCACCCTTAGCTCATCGAAGCATTGCTGCGATCATAGTTTTGGCTGAAGGTGGGGTGGGGTTTTCCTTGAATGTGATTCCAGTAGTCTCCGGCTTCTAAACCGACTTCGGCGGCGGCTCGATTTAGCATCGACTGCTGACGGTTTTTAATGATCTGGTGATGACGGATCATCAACGCTCTGGCTTGGTCTTCAGTACCCATTTCTCTACTCCTCTTTTGGGGTTCAGTTCTGTCTGATGAGTCTGCTTCTTTGACTCACCTTTTTATCATAAACCATAATTCTGTAGTCTATTTTACAAAATAAGCTATATTTACAATTCTTTACATAACTTTACATCAACAGGAGACAAACAGGATGAGTCCCTACCCTAGAGACGGATAGGGATTTCCCCGACATTTGATCTCAACCCGAGTTAGAACAGCGGTCTATAGACATGGAAATCAATATTGGGGAAAATATTGTCAATCGCTTCGACCTTCTGCAACCAACCGGAGTCAATTTTTCCCTGAAGAACATCCTCAAACAGCTTATTAAAGCGCATCAGATGAGATTTAGTCCGTCGCTCCGCATAGGGCACCATCGTTCCGGTACTCATAATAAACGCCCAGTCCGAAGATTGAGCTAAGAGCAATTCTCGTGCAGCTTGGTTGAGGGCGCGGCGTTCGAGTTCATCAGTCGGTTCTCGACAAGCCATCGTAACCATGCGTTCAGCCGCTTTGTGGAGGTGGGGATAAATCCAACTATTGGTATGATTGAGCCAATATTCATGGAACCCTTTGTAGCCCCAACTCGACTGAGCGGGTTTGCAAACTTGGTTGGTGGGGTATTTTTTCAGATAATCCGCTAAGTGAATCATCCCATAGGTTTTTTGATCGAACCAAGTCTTGCGGAATAAACAATCCAAGAACCAGGGGCCTTCATACCACCAATGTCCGAACAGTTCTGCATCATAGGGCGAGACAATCACTGGAGGACGCTGCATAATACTGTAGAGATGCTCAACTTGCTGTTCTCGGTTCTGCATGAAATTTCCGGCGTGTTCAACCGTTTTTTCTCGCGCCCAATAGGGATCGTATAATTCTTTTTCCGACAGCGCTACTCCACGACCTGTAATTTTGTGATATTTAATGCCTGTATTTTTGCGCTGACCATTCGGCATAATATAAGGCTTAATATATTCATACTCAGCTTCCCAACCCAAATCTTTGTAGAATTCCCGATATTCCGGCGCACCCGGATAGCCGACTTCCGAAGACCACACCTGCTGAGAAGATTCATGATCCCGTGCAAATACCGCCACGCCAGATTCCGTAAAAATGGGGGTGTAGGTGCCAAAACGGGGACGAGGACGAGCGTAGAGAATCCCGTGACAATCGGTGAGAAAATAGCGTAAACCTGCATCGGCGATTTGTCTATCTAAACCATCAAAGTAGGCGCATTCAGGTAGCCATATTCCCCTTGGGGGACAGCCAAAATTTTCCTCATAATGTTCACAGGCGACTTTGATTTGCGCCCAAACCGCCTGGGGGTACATTTTCATTAAGGGTAAATAACCATGAGTTGCCCCGCAGGTGATAATCTCTAGGTTATTGGTGTCTTGAAATTGCTTAAAGGCTGTAATCAGGTCTCCCTGATAGCGTTCCCAGAGTTCTCGAACCTCAATAAATTCCTGGATGTAATGTTCAGCTAAGTAGCGGACATGACCATTGTGTTTGTTGCGTACAACTTCCTGTTCGACGAGTTGTTGGAGTTGGGCGAGATGCTTGTCAAAACGGTCTTGGAGAAGGGGATCACGTAACATTGACACCAAGGGAGGCGTCAAACTCATGGTCATTTTAAAATCAACCCCATCCCGTTTTAACCCTTCAAACATTTTGATGAGCGGGACATAGGTTTCTGAGATCGCTTCAAATAGCCATTCTTCCTCTAAGACATAATCGCTCTCTGGATGTCGGACAAAAGGCAGATGAGCATGAAGAACCAGAGCGAGATAGCCAATAGCCATAATGATTTAACTTGAATAGAGAGAAAACAGATAGGGGCTTGCTGACAACTTTACAATATCTTAGGATTTTAAAGCGAAACATGAACACAGCGATAATAATGATTCGGATGTCTGATCCCCGGATTGGTGTTTTTGTTCTCAAATTCCTTAAGCAGAGGAGACAGAATGTAGTAATATTCGCGGTTGTGACTTCTGACTCCTCTATTGTTCAATGAGTGACAGGTGACGCTCAAAACACGATAAGGCTATCTCCTGTGTTGCTGGGTGAGTAGCGATCGCTTCGTCACCAATTGTATCAATCAACATTGTGTCAAAACCGCCCCTAACTGTTTATGGGTCACAGTTGTTGATTCGCCAATGTTCAGAATATCATTAGTTGGGTCAAGGGTGGCAATTTTTCTCGTTTGATGGGACTACGCCAGATCGAATAATAATATTTCAGCCTCTTCTGTTGCTTCTAGGGTGATTTGGCTTTGATCGCTGATGGCTAGTCCATCCCCTGATTTTAAGGTTATATCATTGACTAGGAGTTCACCTCGAAGCACTTGAACCCAAGCATGGCGTTGGGGGGCGAGGTCATAGAAAAGGCGTTCACTTTTCGATAAAATAGCCGCAGATAAGTTAACATCCTGATGGATTTTCAGTGATCCGTTTTCAGGGTTTGAAGCTGCAATCTGTTGAAATTGACCGGGAGTTTCTAACAGGTTAAACGCTTTTTGTTCATAACTGGGGGGGAGTCCGATTTGGTTGGGAAGTATCCAAATTTGCACAAAATGAGCGGGTTCAGTTTTAGAGGCGTTAAATTCACTATGAAGAATACCTGTTCCTGCACTCATGCGTTGAACTTCTCCTCGATGAATGATTGCGCTTGTTCCGGTGCTATCTTGATGTTCGAGTGATCCTTCTAAGACATAGGTGAGAATTTCCATGTCTCGATGTCCGTGTGTATCAAACCCGGCGCCGGGACTGACTCGATCTTCGTTAATCACTCGTAAGGCGCGAAAGCCCATGTGTTTGGGGTCATAATAGTTGCCAAAAGAGAAGGTATGATAACTGTTTAACCATCCAAAGTTTGCTTGTCCTCTTTCGGTTGATTTTCTAAGGGTAATCATGCTGAAAAACTCCTGAAATTTGTTGATAAAAATCTTGTTTATATTTTGAGGATAGATCAAATCAGGGTAAACTGTGAAGTAGGCACTTGAATGTAAGATTGTATCTAAAAAGTAACTATGCAAGCTCCTCAAGAACAGTCTAAGAAAGAAAATTGTCCGGCTGAGACGACGTTAGCGTTGATTAATGGACGCTGGAAATTGTTGATTTTGCGAGAGTTATTTTCCGGGGTGAAGCGGTTTAATCAACTTCAGCGATCGCTAACGGGAGTGACTCAAAAAATGTTAACACAACACCTGCGAGAAATGGAAGCAGATGGTCTTGTGTATCGAAAAGTTTATCCAGAAATTCCGCCGAAAGTTGAATATTCGCTCACCTCAACAGGAGAAAGTCTAAAACCCTTAATTGAGAAGATGCACGAATGGGGAATTGAGAAGTCAGAAGTCAGAAGTCAGAAGTCAGAAGTCAGAAGTTTAGAATTGCCACATGAGATCTAGGAAGATTGCCTATTCCCGACTCCCTATTCCCTAATGAGAAGCGAGCTTTTTTTGTTCTTCTTTGGTCAAGAATTCAGGAACATATTCAGGAAGTAGAATCATAAAGGTTGAACCCACATCCAGTTCACTTTGGACTTGAATTGTACCCTGCATCATTTGACAAAAACGCAGACTAATGGATAATCCTAAACCCGTTCCGCCGTATTTGCGAGTTGTTGAATTATCGGCTTGAACAAAGGGCTGAAAGACTTTTTCTACTTGTTCGGGTGTCATGCCAATTCCCGTATCTATCACACTAAAAACAATCCAATTATCGGATATTTTATCAGCGTTATTATAAGATTCTAAACCATTTTTTTGTTCCCGGGGAGAATGACCATTTTGAATCGGTTCTGTTGTCCGAACCACTTTTAAAGTTACGCAGCCCTGTTGAGTAAATTTGGCGGCATTACTCAATAGATTTAATAAAGCTTGCTTAACTTTTGTGCGATCGGCGTACATTAAACCGATAGAATTAAGACAATCAATATTAAACTTATTATTATTTTTATGAACTAAAGGCTGAACAATGGCCTGAACTTCATTAATCAACGTGGCAATATCAAACTGTTCAAGATAGAGATTCATCTCCCCAGATTCGAGTTTAGAAATATCTAAAATATCTTGAATCAGAGCCAATAAATGTAAACCGGAAGCTTTAATCTGTTCTAGGTCGGGAATAAAATCAGTATAGCCTAAATCTTCAGCATCTTCTCGCAACAAATCACTATAGCCAATAATCGCATTTAAAGGAGTCCGTAACTCATGACTCATACTGGCCAAGAATTCACTTTTTGCATGATTAGCAGCTTCCGCCTCTTCTTTGGCTTGTTGTAACTCAATTTGGGCTAATTTACTATCCGTAATATCGCGAACTATTGCTAAAACTTCATTATTACCACTAACGACAATACGGGCTTCAAAATGACATCGCTTTCCATCAATAAACCACTCATATTCAAAAATCTGAATTTGATCGGTTTGTAGGGCTTCTAGAACGTGATCCGTATACAATTGAGCCACGTGTTCAGGCAACAAATCATAAACGGTTTTATTGAGATGTTTGCTCAAAGACTGAAGCAAATAGCCATTTCTAGAGGCTTTAAAATCCAGAAAAATTCCTTCGCGACTGAAGCGAAACATTAAATCAGGAATCGCATTCAGCAAGGCGCGATTTTTAGCTTCACTTTGACGTAGGGCTTCGGCTCGATGTTCTAAACTTTGAATCAGTTTTTCTTTACTTTCAATCAGTTCTCGCAACTGATCAGTCATACGATTAAAAGAATCAGCTAACAACTCCAATTCATCCTGAGTCTGAATCGTAATTTTTTGAGTCAAATCTCCCTCAGCCAGACGTTGTGTAGCCGCCGTCATTTGCTGGAGAGGTTCAGTAATTGAGCGACTCAAAACCAACGCCAAGGCGGTTCCGGCTGTAGCGGCGGTGATGGCGACAATCAAGCCTTGATTGCGAACGGCTGCCATTTTAGCTTCTAATGGAGCGGTTGATAAGCCCACACTCACGGCGCCCAAGCGTTGACGCCCGACTTTCACAGCTTTTCCGGCGAGTAACTGATCGTCTTCCCATTGAAAAATCGTGTGATTACTTTGGACTAATATTTGACCAAAGGGATCAGGTTCAACCCGATGCACCAACACACTATCACTGTAAGCATCTGCGACAATACGACCTTGCTTTTCATAAATACGTCCGGCGGAGAGAACTTGATCGGCTCCGAGTTGCCCCATAATTTCTTCCATGAAGTCAGCATTGAGCATATACAGAGAGTCTGCTGTTGTCACCGCCAACGTATCTAAAAGAATCCTGGCTTGTTGTTCAAGTTCTTTGCGAAAGGTTTGTTGTTCACGACGTAGGGATAGCCAGGTAACGCTCACCACAGCAACGATGACCAAGCTTGTCATGGCCAACGTTAACTTGCTTGCTAGCGACACCCGTCTGATCCCAAAAAGGCGCATCCAACTCACCTGTTTTTGACCTTCTCATACAATTCTCGCATTCTGGCAATGTCTTCCTCAGTGGGGAAATTGTCAAATTTTGTTGTTTCTTCAAAATTCTCCATTACCTCCCGCCCTTCAGGAGACTGATCCATGTTGAGTAATGTTTGTTTGATTTGTTCAACAAGTTTTGGATCTAAGCCTTCTCGCGCCAAAACAACGTGACGAGCAACTTTTTCAGTTTCAGCTAATACAGTCATGGCTTCACGACTTTCGGGAGGAATATTTAAGAAACTGCGATGATCAATAGCGGCGGCATCCACTCGACGACTGATCACCCATTGAATATTATTTTGGTCGTCTTGGCTAAAGACATAACCCACTTCGTCGGCTGCTACGCTTTCATCGGATGACTCTTTTTTCTTCATATTTAACCCCGCTTCCATCATGTGAACCATCGGTAACACATAGCCCGAAGTGGAGGTGGGGTCATCAAAGGCAACCTTGTGGCTGGTTAAATCATTCAAGCTTGTGAATCCGCTATCGGTCATGGCAAAGATGATAGTATAATAAACAGCATCGCCACCTTTCCAACGACGCAGAACAGGTTTCGCTCCAGAGATTTCATTAACGAGCATCGCTGGATAGGGACTGTCGAAGTAGATATCGACCTCACCCGATTTGAGTAAGCTTGCCATCGCTTCTGTATCGGGGGCAACTTTGACTTCACCCACGCCAATGCCAAATTCTCCGAGATTTGCAGCCAGATAGTCGGCTAACGGTTGATAACGCTTAATTTTTTTTGCAGGTTGACTGGTGACATCTCCAACTACAATGGTTCCTGTTAACTCAGGGTTGTCCGCAGGGTCGTTTGTTTCGGGACTAGAGGTTGTTGTTTGAGCCGTACAACTGAACAATAGGGTAGCTAGACCCACAAGTAAAGTTTTTCCAAAGAAGGTGCGTAGCATTGGATTTAATTTTGTAGTGTTGAGTCAGCAAGGGCTTTAACTTCAAGTATGGCATTTGTGTGAAACGATACTCAATTGGCGATCGCAAAAGTAGATGCAGAGGGATTTCTTGGCAGTTGAGTAGAGTCGTCAGAGGGAATCGTCAAATCATAATCAGCTTCAGTGAGCTTGCCTTCACTGAGCAACAAAATAAATCATAGCTTGCCTATAGCGTGATTTTAACAAACCCTTGAGTGATCAATCAGTAATGAAATTTGAGAACTTGCTTCACATAGGGGTTTTTTTGGAGGATTTACGGAGTGCTTATTTAAAGATTTAGTAAAAAATCAGTAAATTCAACTAGAAGAGCTTGTCATTTGCACTGTAAAAATGCAAGAATTCTGTATACTCACAGATGAATATCAATTCTAATTCCCTCGTTAATGCTACTTATACAGTTAGTGATACATATGTAATGTGATATTCTCAGGGACATCTGTACTAGCAAAACAGATGAGTGCATCTTATCCGCCAAGTGTTATGGGGCTAAACTCGTGAAAACCTTTGAAGCGGTAGAAGTGAGATCACTCTCTGAGAGCATCTTCACAGAGGGATAGATTCATGTTTTTCTATTGAGGTTTTCAGAAATTTTGATTTCATTTTCCTTAAAAACAAACTCTAACTCGGAGGTTTTTCAATGAACAACTTTGATCGGGGAAGCCGTATCTGCTATCAAACCATGAAACATTTTGTTTTCTCAGCAATCCAGTCAACCTTTTTACTCGGTTTAATCTCAACTTCCGCTACTGCTTCTACGCTAAAAATCCAACCGATTGGGAGTTATTCTACAGGCATTTTTGATGATGAAGCTGCCTTTATTTCGGCATTTGATCCGTTTTCAAGCAATTTATTTGTAACAAATCGTAGCGCCCAGTCCATTGACATTCTTAGCCTGTCCAACCCCACGAACCCCTTCCTCGTGGGTCAGATCAAAATTCCGGATCTCAATCCCGATTTGTTTGGGAATGTCCTTCATGTGCGTTCATTTAGCTATGATACTCAGAGTTTGTTTGCCGTTAGCGTAGAAAACGTTAATCGCCAAGACAACGGCAGTTTGTTATTCTTCAACGCCGATGGCAGTCTGTTTAACGGTAGCGTTGAAAATTCCTCGGTCATGGCTGGCCCCTTACCTGATATGTTCAGCTTTACACCCGACGGAACAAAGCTTCTTGTCGCGAATGAAGGAGAACCCAACGATGAGTATACGATCGATCCTGAAGGTTCAGTTAGCCTAATTGATTTAGAAAATCTGTTTGCAGGTTTGGCGCCCACAGAGACAAAAATTGGCTTAACGGACTTTAATGTTGGCGGTTCTAAAGCAGACAAACTAACAGGTGAAGGAATTCGGATTTTTGGGCCGAATGCTACCGTTGCCCAAGACCTTGAACCCGAGTATATCACCGTTTCCGCAGATGGCAAAAAAGCCTGGGTGACATTCCAAGAAAATAATGCCATTGGTTTACTTGATTTAGAAACTCAGGAATTTACCGAAATTGTCGGACTGGGATTTAAAGATCATCGTTTACCGGGTAATGCTTTAGATCCGAGTGATCGAGATGGCGGAATTAACATCAAAAACTGGCCTGTATTTGGGATGTATCAACCCGATGAAGCCGCCGCTTATACCGCCAAAGGCAAGACTTATATTGTCATTGCTAATGAAGGTTCCGGTCGAGCATTTGATGATGGATATAGCGAAGAAGTTCGGGTGGAAGATTTAACCCTTGATCCCGATGCGTTTCCGGCGGATATTCAAGATCGAGATAAACTGGGTCGTTTAACGGTAACAAATCAACTGGGTGACACCGATGGCGATGGTGATTTTGATGAACTTTATGTCTTTGGTGGACGCAGTTTTTCCATCTTAGATGAAAACGGAAAAATGATTTTTGATAGCGGCGATCAATTTGAACAAATTACCGCTAAATTATTCCCTGAATACTTCAACGCCGATAACTCCGAAAATAACTTCGATAACCGTAGCGACAACAAAGGCCCTGAACCAGAAGGTGTTACCATTGGTGAATTGTTTGGTCGTACCTATGCCTTTATTGGCTTAGAACGCATTGGCGGAATTATGACCTATGATATTACTGATCCGTTGAATCCCTTCTTTGTCAGTTACGATAATAACCGGGATTTCTCGGTTGAATTCGACGAAAATGAAGAGGGAGATCCCGATCCGACTGATGAACAATTAGCGGCAGTTGGTGATTTAGGCCCGGAAGGATTGCTATTCATTGATGCCAAAAATAGCCCCAACGGAAAAACGCTGTTAATTTCAACGAATGAAGTGAGTGGAACCACAACGATTTATAGTGTTGAACGTGTTCCTGAACCCGGTACTATTTTAGGTCTTTTGGCTGCTAGTAGTTTAGGAAGTTTGATGGTGAAACGCAAGCGTTAAAATTAGTAGGTTTAAAAGCCGATCAAAAACCCGGTTTCTTTGAGAAACCGGGTTTTTAAAGTGTATTTATATCAAATCGAAAAAATAATGCTACTAAAGCTTCCAAATAGATGCCGGAATAATTTGGATGAACGGGGCGGGTTCATTACAGTTTACAGTTATACAGTTATCAGTTACCAGTTTTTACTGTTCACTGGTCACTGTTCACTGTTTAAACCCACCCCATAACAGAATTAATCAACCGGACATAATATGACATCGATTTGGGTGGAACCCGCCCCTACAGTCAAAACAGGGCGGGTTTATTAATGTTGTTAGTGAGTGACATCGATTTGGGTGGAACCCGCCCCTACAGTTGTGAGGCTTTTTGAAGGGTTTAACGAGTGAATATGGCGGTTCATTTGTTCTAAATATCGCGATAAAACCGAATATTCACGGTTGGGAAGTAACGGATCATTTTTTTCGGTGACAACTTTTTCTAAAGGTAAAATCCGAAAATTATATTTGTTATTTGCTGAGTAACGATGTACCCAAGTGGGAAGGGCTTTAATCTCTGTAAACTCAATCGTTTCTTCGGGAAAAGATTTGCGAATATTCACTTTAAAAATTACCCCTAAATCTTTATAATCTCCCCGTTGGTTAGAAACAAAGTTTCCCATTGAATAAATCGCCACAGCTTTTCTTTTGTTTCCCGACTCATCCGTGATTTCAAAGATTTCATAGGGTTGAACCACATGGGGATGACTTCCTAAAATAATATCAGCCCCCGCATTCACGAGGTTTTTAACTAATTTTTTCTGTTGTTCATTCGGTTGGCGTTGATATTCATTTCCAAAGTGTAACGCAACGGTAACAACATCCACCCCTAACTGACGGGCGGCTTGAATATCTTGAATGATTTTAGGTTCATCAATTAAAGAAACTAAATAGTCTTTTCCTTTGGGAATGGGAATGCCATTTGTTCCATAAGTATAAGCAAACATTGCCATCGATATCTCATTTTTTTCCAGAATTAAGATTTCTTCGGCTTCTTCCGCAGAGGCGGCTGTTCCCACAGGTACTATGCCTCGACTGCGAACATTTTCTAGGGTTTTTAAAACCCCAGCTTCTCGGCGATCTAGGGAATGATTGTTAGCAGTGGTTAAGACATTAAATCCAGCCTTTTTAATCGCATCGGCGAGGGTATCGGGTGCGTTAAACATAGGATAGCCTGTATAACCTGTTTCTGGCCCTGCTAACGTTGTTTCTAAATTGCCAATTGCCCAATCTCCCTGAGAAATAATATCTTTAACTTCTGTAAAAAAGCTATCATAATTGTAGGTTTTTGTGTTAGGATTATAACCAGATTTAATCTGGGTTCCGTGCATCATAATATCCCCAACAGCGACTAATTTTGCTTCGCGAGTATAAGGCTGAGGTTGGGGTGGTTCAGGGGGTGAATTTTGGGCGGTTTGTTCAACAGTTGAGTTTGAAGGGCGATCGCATCCTGAAATCAAAAATACACCAAAAATTAAAATTGTCGTTAAAAATTGAATCGGTTTTCCACTGGTTTTCATCGGTTCACTCCTCAAATCACTGATCAGACTTGATTATTGTAGAATAGGAGCGATACTTTGCAGAACCCGAATTATTAAAGGTGAACCCAGTAGTAAAACTTGCTCAACCCAAATATTAGGTGGGGAAAGGCACAATACAGAAATCAGGGGTTTCTAGTATCAGGGGATGAAGCTAAAGTCTGATCAAAGGTCATAAACCGGGTTTCTAGCAACTGCCTTTAGTTTATAGCCTATATTTTTCTTGGAGAAACCCGGTTTCTCAGGTCTTGTTGAATAAGTTGGAGAAACTGCATAAAACCCATCAGTCCATCCTAATAGTTAAGTAGAGCAGTAACCTAGTTGACAATTTATGGTACAACACGGTACTATGTGTAAGATAACAGAATACATCTATGCAACGAGCCTTCAAGACCCAACTCAAACTTAATAACCGTCAAAAGACCTTAATGGCTAAACACGCGGGATATTCTAGATGGGTCTGGAATTGGGCCTTAGCGATGTGGAACGAGGCTTATAAAGAAGGACTAAAACCTTCAACAAACAAGCTTAAAAAATTCTACACCAATCACATTAAACCTCAATACTCCTGGCAGTCAACGCTAAGTTCTAGAGTTTATCAATTTGCTTTCATGCACTTGGGAGAAGCATTTAGCCGATTTTTTAAAGGCATTGCCAAACATCCTAAGTTCAAGAAAAAAGGCAGAAATGATAGCTTTACGATTGATAATTGTGGCAAAGTAATGAGGTTTTCAGGGAGGAGATTTAAGCTTCCTTTTATTGGATGGGTATTCACTTATGAACCCCTACCTGAAATCAACACAAAGCGAGTCACAATTAGTCGAGTAGCTGATTCTTGGTATCTGTCTGTAGCCTACGAATTTGAATCAGAACAGACTGTTAAATCAAGAGTTTATCTGGGTGTTGATGTTGGGGTTAAGGCATTGGCGACCTGTTCAGATGGTACTGTTTTTGAAAATCCCAGAGCTTACAAAAAAGCACAGAAAAATCTGGCAAAACTTCAGCGCGAACTCTCGAGAAAACAGAAGGGTTCAAATAACAGGAACAAAGCTAGACTGAAACTCGCAAAAGCACATCAAAGAGTGGCTAACATCCGAAAAGATACAATTCATAAATTGACCTCATGGCTATGCAAAAACCACGCAGTCATCGGGTTAGAAGACTTGAATGTTTCTGGGATGTTAAAGAATCACAAGTTAGCGGGTGCTATTGCTGATTCTGCTCTTTCTGAAATTCGTCGCCAAGTCGAGTATAAGTCTGAGTGGTACGGTTCAAGAGTAGTGTTTGCTGATAGATTTTATCCGTCAACTAAGACTTGTTCAAGTTGCGGTCACGTTCAAGAAATGCCACTGAAAGAACGAGTTTTTAACTGTTTAAATTGCGGTGTAAGCGTTGACCGTGATTTAAATGCCAGCCTGAATTTAGAAGGTTATGCCGAGGGCTTCTTGGTGAAATGCCTGTCTGACCGGGTGCTGCTGACAGTCCGGGGTGATGCAGGAAATAAACATTAACACGGTTTATACCGCGTTATATCAGTTTTATAAAGCAGCAGTGTCAGCCTGCTCTGGGAGAAAAAATATTCTGTGTGTGATGGACTTTCAAGCGGCTTTTTCCTCTGCTTGGGCGGAGGGTTGTTCCTTAACCACAACCCATCGGCCAGTTTCAGGGTCCCGATAGGTTGTAAAGGGATTGGGTTGTAAAGGTTTTTCACAGGCTTTCATGGTCGTTTCGTCACTGTTTCAAAGATGATAAAGCTCATTTCATGTGGTTCTACTGTGATAGTGACGTCAATTCGCAAAATTTTCCGTGATTTCTTTCTAGTCGGGTTGTGAAACAGATCAACAAAACCTTGTGATGGCAAGCACAGACAATAAAGCGCTTGTAGGGTATGTCATCGATCAAAGACTGACAAGAGATTTTAATCTCTTGCTAATAACAAAAGTCCTCTCAAGAGGACTACATTTAATGTTTCTCAAAATGCTGTATCAAACTGATTGATTTATTGATAAATTGTAGGGTTCATCAAACTTATTAATGAATTGAGACTGCAAATCATTGTTGAATTTGATGCACCCCACGAGGAGAATTTAAGCGGGAACGGTTGCGGGTTTGAGTTCATTTTCTGACTCGTATTGAACTTTGAAATACCAATATAAATTCGCAACCGTCATGTGAGAAGCTTTTTGTAAATTAGCAGAAACAAGGCTTTTAAATCCTGCATTTTTTGCTTGTTCACTCACATAACGTTCTGACTCTCGCCGTAATTCGGGATTCATTAAAAATAGAAGTTGTTTATGTAGAGATTTAGGGTGAGACTTTTGTTTTAACTCCTGATAAAATTGGTATTCTAGCGGTTCTGCAACGGTGGTTAATTGTGTTTCTGGGGTTTCGGTGGACTCTTGAAAATCTGCACTTGCTAATAGTTTTAAGTCTTCGGGTGGTAAACTGATTATCCAATCTATTTGATTTTCCCACGCTGACAACGCTGCTAAATCATGGTCGTGAATGCGGGTCAATTCGGGGAATATAAAATCTAATTCTTCTTCGGTTTGGCAAGATTCGATCACTTCTAAGGAATCTTGACGAATTTTTTCTTGTAAATCAGAAACGGACTGTTTTAACGCTTTGGGTTCATTTTGTAGTTGATAGGTGAGACAAATCGTTTGTTCTATTGCCCAAGCACATTCGTGTCTTCGCAGTTTTCCGGGTGCGGAAGTTTCTGATAACAAATGGGGACTATTGTAAATCGCCAACGCTTCTCCGAGGGTTTGACGGGCGTTAGAAAGTTCTACTTTTCTCGCGTCTAAATCTTCGATTGTCGTGGCGGTTTTCATTAATTTAGTCGCTTGAATAAACCGTGAATAGGCTTTGAGATATTCGAGGCGATGCTGTTCAAATTTGATATCTTCGGCGACTTTATCCAAATGTTGAATAATTTCAACGCCCTGGCTTCTTAACGCTTGTTTGAGGTCAAGAAAACCGCCTCGGAGTTCTAATTTTAATTGTTTAACATCTTCTCGTAACTTCAATGTTTGCCATAAATTAACCGCCGAAAGTACAGCCGTCACCGCCACACCCACGCCGATAAAAGCCGTTGTTGCTTGCAACACTCCCAGGCTCGATTTAATAACGTCTAACTGTCCTAATATTTGTTGAGAACCCCTGAGATTTTGAAACATATTTCCACCAATTACAGGTGACAAATGATCGTCGTTTATGAATGCACCTTTTGCAATTTCTACAAATCGACCCGTAGCGGGATCTCGTACTAATGGCAAAAGTTGACCTGTACTTGTTGTGGTAGCTTGAACCAGTGTACCTGCGGCTAAACGAGCTTGACTTTCTGCACTAAAAATGTATTCTATCATTGTTAACTTTTTTATTGAAGAATGACCCTGCTTTCTAGTCGAATGATATACTATCTTCGTGTAGAAGCATTACTCTCATTCTACTCTAACTCGAATTGTAGTGAATCAAGAAAAATTGATTTGTTAGTTAGTTTTCGCGAGAGAATTTTCATCTCCGTATTTTTACGGAAGTTCTCAATAAAAACCTATCAATCACTAAAATTGAGGAGATTGACGACTCATGGATATGTCATTAATTAACGCTGATACCGTCGATTTACTGTCTCGCATCACCGGACACGAACTTGAAGAAGAAGATCTCAGCCCTCTCGTTGTCTTTCTCGCCGCTTTAGTCTGTGTATTATTGGGTGTGATAGCTGTCGATAACCAAGTCACTCAAGAGGAAACACAACAACTTCTAATTACTCTCCGTCGCTTTATTCCAGAAACAGGAAACGTTCGCGAGTTAGTTAAACTAATGAAACAGGGAGTTCGTTTCCAAAAAACATATCAAAATATTAATGATTTGTTGTTGCTGACTGCTTCTTTTTCGGAATCGGAAAAGCTGTTATTGATTGGCTTGGGTTATGAAATGTCAGCAGCAGATGGAAGTATGGATGCGCGAGAGAAAAAATATTTAGAAAATTTGGCGAACCGCTTGAGACTTGAACCGCAATATTTAAACGTATTAGAATCGGCGTTTAGTAATCCCGCTTCTGTAGATAAGGAATATTTAGAAAAAGTCAGATTTTTACTCGATCCGGTTTGGTTTCACGATTTAGATAGCGTGTTTGTGAAAGCGGCGAGTCAAATGTTGGCGGTTCTTCCGGTTGTTTCCGAAAAGAAAAAAAGTCAACAGCATCGCACGATTTCCTATGAGGCGTTACAAGCCTTTCAAGAATGCAAACGCCAGCTTGATCGAAAATGCTTTGATATTTATCAAATTGTACAGGATTGTACGGAGAGAGAGTTTCTTCAGGCGTCTTTAATAGAGGAAATTGACAAAGTTTCTAAAAAGCTACAGTCTCAACATTTTCGAGTTGCGGTTGTGGGTGAATTTAGTCAAGGAAAGTCAACGATTTTAAATGCTTTACTGGGTGAAGAAATCCAACCCGTTCGAGATATTCCCTGTAGCGGAACGGTAACGGTTTTGAGATATGGAGAACAAAAACGGGTGATTTGTTGTTACAAAGATAAACGACAAGAAGAAATCCCGTTAGAACAGTATCAAGAAAAAGCGGCGATTTCTGAAGAAGCTGCATTGGGAAATATTACCGAAGGATTGGCGAATTCTGAAGTTAGTAAAATTAGCGAAATTATTTTTGAGCATCCTAACTTAGAGTTGTGTCGATATGGGGTTGAAATTGTTGATTCTCCGGGGTTGAACGAACATCCAGAACGAACCGAAATCACTCAACAACTGCTAAAAGATACCGATGTTGTGATTTTTGTAACGAATGCTTCCCGTCCTCTCACACAGGGAGAACGAGAGTTACTTGAAAGTCTGAAAAATCAACTCAATGGCAATGAACAGGAACCCGCCAATAATTTGTTTATCTTGGTGAATTTCTGGGATTTACTTCGCAGCGAAAATAGTCGTCAGCAGGTACAAAAACGGATAGAAAATTTGGTGATGGTGCAAAATCCTATCATTAGCGGAGAAAACCGAATTCATTTTATTTCTGCACAAGCAACCCTCGATGCAATTTTAGCGGGAACGGAGAATGAGTATCTGCAAAGTTTTTCTCATTTTACCCAATCTGTAGAAAAGTTTCTGACTGAGGAAAGAGGAATTTTAGAGGTTAAGAAAGCAACGACAGAAGTTAATCAATTAATTCAGTCTGGGTTAGAAGGTTTGCATCAAGCCGAGAATCTTTTAGAAGGAAAACTACAACTAACTGAGAAGAAAAAGACAGAAATTATTGAAAAAATAGGAGAAATCAGTGGACGGGATGTAAAAATTAAAATCTTTGCAGATCAAGAACTAGAAGATGTGATTGACGAAGTTCTTGAATCTTGGAATAAATGGCTTGATCAATTGGATGAGCGCATTATTCAATCAAGCGAACAATGGACTTCAACCTATTCTCCATTCAAAGACAAAAAAAAGTTAATCAAAGACTATGGAGATCAATTTATGGCTTCTCTTTTAAAAGAAATTAAAGAGTGGGAATCAACATTAAAAGATGACCTGTTGCTTGACTGGCTTAAAAATATAAATGGATTCATTCAATATGAACTTGAAGAAATCAAAAATGATTTAACCGAATTAGATAGCAAACTCGATACATATATCGGTAATCAATTTACCTCTACTCTAATTGGAAATTTGAATGCTTGTCGAGAATTAGGGATTAATCCTACACTGAAGTCTCAGAAGAATGAAGAAGAAGATTTTCATTTATTTGCTGGTCTGGGAACCGCAGGTGGATTAGCAATAGGCGCAGCGTTAGCATTTACAGGAATAGGGTTGATTCCATTATTGATAGGTGGTGTAGGTGGAGCGGTCACTGGAGTAGTCGGTTCTGCATTATTTGGTAAGAATAAGGAGAGCATTAGTGCTAAAGTTAAGGAAGAAGTTTGTCAGGCAGGTTTGAAAAACTTTTATGAGTCTCAACAACAACTTTTCGACAACATTTGTGAGCAGATTGAAGCTATGTATGATACCCGAGTTGAATTGGCGAGTAATTTAATTAAACAAGCGATTTCACTGTGCGAAAATCCACTTAAACAGCAAGAAAAAGATTATCAAAAATCTGTTCAACAGCGCCAACAAGATCAAGTTTGGATACAACAACAGCGTCAACGTTTGGAACAAGTTCGACAGGAAATAGAAGCCATTGTTCGTGATATTAACCCGTGAGAGATTTTCAAACCCTAGTAAGTCCTGTAGGGGCGGGTTCCGAGCAAATTTAGATTTCCCACAAACCAATTATATAAACCCGCCCCGTCTGAGGTTTCTTTGCGTAAGAGATTTAAAAACCACCTTTCGATAAAGTTACCGGGTTTTTCTACTAGGGCGCGCCTCACAACAAATTTAGATTTCTCACAAACCAATTATATAAACCCGCCCCGTCTGAGGTTTCTTTGCGTAAGAGATTTAAAAACCCGGTTTCTCGAAGAAACCGGGTTTTTCTACTAGGGCGCGCCTCACAACAAATATAGATTTCCCACAAACCAATTATATAAACCCGCCCCGTCTGAGGTGCGCGATAAAGTTACCGGGTTTTTCTACTAGGGCGCGCCTCCGAACAAATTTAGATTTCCCACAAACCACTTATATAAACCCGCCCCGTCTGAGGTGTAGCATTATTTTTTCGATGTCATATTATATTATATCCGGTTGATTAATCTGTGTTATGGGGCGGGGCGGGTTTATCTCAATCTTTAAGTGGTAGTAAAGATCAACGCAGAACCCGCCCCTACGCTTGGGATTATTAATTAGTCGGATATCATATAAGATGGGGGTTTGATGGGTGTTTGATGGGCGCAAGCCTTGCGCCCCTACGGGGAACGTTTAACTTCGAGTTTTAATGCAGCTTTTACCCATCCCAACTCGGCGGTAATTTTATCATAAATTGTGGTAATATCTTCTGATAAAGGAACGCCTTTTTCCAGGGTTTGACGGGCTTTCATCTCTAACTGTTCGCAGAGTTCAAATAACGTCAAAGCGCCCAACGTTCCGCTAATAGACTTGAGGGAATGGGCGGCGGGTTTGAGTTGTTCGGCGTCTCGGTTGGTGATTGCAGATGCTATTTTTTCTAACAGTTCCGGTGTGGTTTCTAAATAGGCTTCTACTGCTTCTTCTAAGGCTTCAATTTCTCGTAAACTTTCAATCACATTTGGATCGAGAACAACTGATTTTTCAGGGGGAAAGGTTTGATTTTGTTCAACTTCAGGGGTTAACTGAACTGTCTCAGAAACAGCCACATCAGCATTATTTAAAATCCCTGGATTGATCGGTTGACATTGTTTTAAAACCGCAACTAACTGTTCCATTCTAATCGGTTTACTGATATAATCATCCATACCTGCGGCGATACAATCATTGCGATCGCTTTCCATTGCATTCGCTGTCACCGCAATAATTCGGGGACGTTCAGAAGTTTCAGTTTGGCGATCGCCATAGAGTTTTTTAATCTGTCGCGCCGCTTCTAACCCATCCATTTCCGGCATTTGCATATCCATTAATACAACATCATAGGATTGACGCCGCAAGGCTTCTAAAACCTCTAAACCATTCCCCGCCACATCGGCACGATATCCCATGCGTTGTAAGATTTGTAGCGCCACTTTTTGATTAACTAAATGATCTTCAGCGAGTAGAATTCTCAGAGGTAATGTTTTCGCGAGTAACGGAATATCTTTGGTGGGTTTGAGTCGAGTTTGATCCGGTAAACGAACCTCTAGGGGATCTCCACCTAAAATATTCATCAACACATTATAAAGCTGAGATTGCTTAATCGGCTTATTCAAACAGGCGGAAAAATCTTGCAATTGATTTTGATTAATACTCTGTTGTCCCATTGAAGTTAATAATACCAATGGAAGTTTTTTATATTGGGGAAATTTTCTAATTTCTCGGGCTAATGTCAAACCATCACAATCGGGCATTTGCATCTCTAATAATGCCATATCAAAGGGTTCACCCTCCCGAATAAAAGCGATAGCTTCTTGTTGATTGGCTGCGGCTTTGGCGAACATTCCCCAAGCTTGAGTTTGCAAGGTTAATACTTGGCGGTTTGTGGCATTATCATCCACAATTAATAAGCGTTTTCCGGTTAGTTCGGGTGTCTTTGCCCAGCTTGTGATTAAATGAGAACAGGACTCTACAATAATCGTAAAATAGAAGGTAGAACCGACAAATTGATTAGGAATAAAAGATTGAGGCGTTTGAGTAATTTGAGTAATTTTTGTGACCTCAGAAATTGAGCGAACGCTTGCCAAATTCGACCTTAACGGGGTAAAATCATCAGGGGCTTCCCCGGCAATCGTATCATAACTTTCCACCCACATTTGACCCCCCATCATCTCAGCCAAGCGCTTGCTAATCACTAATCCTAAGCCCGTTCCGCCATATTGACGACTGGTTGAAGAATCCACCTGACTAAAGGATTTAAACAGGCGGTTCATTCGTTCCGGTGGAATGCCAATTCCAGTATCTCGTACTGCAAATTGAATCTCATAACGGTTAGGTTGAGTTGTTGTTTCTCTAGCGGTTTCCGTTGTGTTTTCGTCTAAAATCACAGGCTGTAAAGAAACCGCTTTCAGAGAAATAACCACTTCTCCCATTTCGGTAAATTTAACCGCATTACTAATTAAATTCACTAAAATTTGTCTGAGTCGCGCCCCATCTCCTAATACCTTTGACGGAGTAGACGGATCAATTAAATAGGCGAGTTCAATATTTTTACTCGCGGCTTTTGTCGCCAGTAAATCCAGGGATTCTTCAATACAAGTTCGTAAATCAAAAGGATGTCGTTCTAACTCCAATTTCCCGGATTCAATCTTAGAGAAATCCAGAATATCATTAATCAGTGAAAGCAACGCATCGCTACTACTGCGAATGGTTTCCACATAATCTTGCTGCGTAGAAGTAAGTCGAGTATCTAACAACAATCCTGTCATCCCAATGACTGCATTCATCGGGGTTCTAATTTCGTGACTCATGGTGGCTAAAAACTCACTTTTCGCTTTAGTTGCGGCTAAAGCTTCATCTCGCGCCTTGGCTAAATCTTGGGCGGTTTGTTGACGTTCAAGTTCACCGCCGATCCATTGCGCCATTAACTTTAAAAGTTCTCGATCAACGGCTTTAAAGGGTTCTGTTTTAGTTTGACGACTCCAGAAACATAATATTGTATCCACTTGACCCCCAACAATCACCGGAATACCCAAATAAGCGGCAATTTGCAATTGATTTTGAATCGAATGGGGTAAACCGGAATATTGCAAAGATTCAAAATAAAGCGGTTTTTTCGCTGTAGCTGTCATGGAAAATAAACTATCCGTTAGTTCAATTACTTTTTTGTTCTTCAGGACAGGATTAGAACCGACGACTGCAATCACTTCTATTTTGAATAAACTTTGAGCGTCATTCACGGGTTCAATTTTAGCAAGTAACCCCACTTCTAAGCCAAACTTATAACAACCTACCTTTAAAATGCGACGCAGCCGTTCTTCAAAGTTTAGTTCTCGGGCGGATGTCACTTGATATAATGCTCGAATAGAAGCTTCACTTTCTTGTAATTGTTGTTCTCGTTGTTTGCGATCGCTAATGTCTCTGGAAACGCCGATAATTTCTTGTATGTCTTGATGTTCACTGGTGCGAATGGCGCTACTGGTGGTTTCAAACCAGACATAATCTCCATTTTTGTGGCGAATTCGGTAAGTTATCGTATAGGTAACATTTTGTCGCAAGACAAACAAATGGGCTTTGACTAAAGTATTAATATCATGGGGATGAAGAAAATCAGCCGGGGTGTGATTGACTAATTCTTCCGGTTCATATCCGAGTAAAGTTCGACAAGCAGGTGAAGCGTAAAGAATCACTCCCTCAGCCGAATGACGAGTAATCATATCGGTTGAATGTTCAGCTAATAGTCGATACCGTTCTTGTTGTTCTAAACGATCCGAGTCAGCATCTTCTAGGGCGTGAAGCATCTGGTTAATAGTTTCTGCTAAATGGGCGAGTTCATCCTCTCCCGACACCGAAATTTCCAGAGACAAATCACCACTATTGCTAATATGACTCACTTGATCATTTAAATCAGATAAACGGGATAATACCAACTTTTCGAGAACAAATAAAGTAATTCCCCCGCATATTGCCCCAATCAATAAAACGGCTAAAATTAAGTGATATTGGCTATCTTGAGCCGCTTTAGAAAAAACGCGCTCAACGTTGACTTCGAGTTGTAGGGCGTTCCCGTAGAGATCGCGAATGATTGTATATCCCGCTAAGGTAGAAGGATTGAGAACTTTCACAAAAATTTCGCGATCGTCTGAGGAAAATCTTTCTGAATTTGAGGGTTGAATCTGGATAGATAGGGGACTATTTTCGGAAATCGGACTAACGGTGTTGAGATAACGCCCTAAAATTAATATTCCCTGATTTGGGCTTTGGGAATTTGGAAAAATCGGTTGGGCTGCAATTAATAAGGGGTTTTCTGGTAACATCAAAATACCCGTAATTGCACCTTTTCCAGCTAAACTCGCAGACCCAGAAATATTAGAGTCTGAAGTCGGCTTGAGTAAAGCCAGTAACGAAGGATCAGACGGTAGTGCGGGTTTCAAAGCATCATTTCTACCCGTGCGATCAAAACCTTGACTAAAAACGATCTCCCCTTCGGCGTTGAGTAACACATAGAGATCCACTTCCAGTCTTTCCCAGTTGAGCTTGATTGTGTTGCTGGGATTGTTTGAAGAATTGACGATAGCCCGAAGATCATTCAACTCTATTTGATCTTGGGCGAGCTTCTCGAGATCCACCTGTTCTTGATGTAAAGCATCCACCGCCCGCACCACCGCTTGACGTACAGATTGCACTTCGAGTTGATGAAAGTTATTATGCAGGACAATTGACGCTGTGACATAGAGTGCCACAAGGAGACTCGATAGGGCTGCACCGATAATCAACAGGGTTTTCTTACGCAATTTCATGGGGATGTTCCTTCATTGTGCGACTGAGTGATTCGCATCAATACACCTGCACCCAACGGATGGTGGGGGATCTCCTAGCACGCCATCTCAATAAACTGGAATCGTTTGCTGGTGGCATTACCTCATCTTTTTCAGAGGTTAGTTGATGTCTCTTCTCGATTTTAACTTGAATATTACAAACCCTTCCAATCTCTTCGACTTGATTCAAGCAGACCGTCTGAAAACACATCCCTGAAAAATCATAGAGAAAGCGTTTAAATATTGATCTTTAATCCCCGTTTAGCGGCTGACTCACTCAGGGAAAATCATTGGTTCTCTAAAATTGATCACGAGATTATCAATAATTGATGTCAGGTAAACCTTACATTTTTATGTGATAATTTATGATGAATAGGGGATAATAGGTGTAAAGTTGACTTGAGATTTTTTAGCTCTAAAATTTCTGATTTAAACACTTGATAACCTAACATTAAACATTTATTTAAAAAACATAACAAAAACTAGAAGATGCGTTTCCGCTCACGATCAACCCAGATTTTTACAGAATTCCGATGCCGTCTCACCTTCAAAGGGAGTGGCTTTTCCCTCTGCCAGCGAGGAAGTCAGCAAACTTTTGTGGATCTTAACTCATATATAGGTTTTTCAATAAAACTTTACAGTTGATTCATGTCACAATAGAGGACAAGTTGAAGTCATAATGAGTTACTGAGGGGAAGTCAGATATGGTAGCCCTTACCGATAAAGTTCAATCTAGTCGCCTAACGATAGAAGTCAGCCAGACGGTTACAGATACAACGGCTATTCGTTCCCTCGACTGGGATCGCGATCGCTTTGATATCGAATTTGGACTGCAAAACGGAACAACCTACAATTCCTTCTTGATCCGAGGCGAAAAAATCGCCCTGGTTGACACCTCCCACGCCAAATTCCGTCAACAGTACCTCGACACCCTGCAAGGACTCATCGATCCTCGTCAAATAGACTATCTGATTATTAGCCACACCGAACCCGATCACAGTGGTTTAGTCAAAGATGTTTTAGAACTCGCTCCCGATATTACCATTGTTGGCGCAAAAGTCGCCATTCAATTTTTGGAAAACTTGACTCACGTTCCCTTTAAACGCATTCAAGTTAAAAATGGCGAGACTTTAGATCTCGGAAATGGTCATCTATTAGAATTTGTTTCCGCTCCAAATTTACACTGGCCGGATACCATTTTTACATACGATTACAAAACCCAAACCCTGTTTACCTGTGATGCGTTTGGGATGCACTACTGCTCAGATTACACCTACGATGAAAATTTAGCCGAAATAGAACCCGATTTTCGCTTCTATTATGAATGCTTAATGGCGCCTAACGCCCGTTCGGTGATTAGTGCGATCAAACGCATGGAAAAATTTGGAGAAATCAACACCATCGCCACCGGACACGGGCCACTGTTACGCCATAATGTCGTTGAATTCGTCGGACGTTATTTGGAATGGAGTCAAGCCCAAACCAAGGGAGAAACCACAGTCGCAGTCTTCTACTATTCCGATTATGCCTACAGCGATCGCCTGTCCCAAGCCGTTGCTCACGGTGTCACCAAAACCGGAATTGCGGTGGAAATGCTCGATTTGCGATCGGCTGATCAGCAAGAAATCCGTGAACTGGCTAGCTCCGCCCAAGGCTTAATCGTTGGAACTCCGCCTGTTTCTGGCCCCGATGCGGAATTGGCAGAAGAAGCGATTAGCACGATTTTAGCCTCAACCCACGCCAAACAAGCCTTTGGTTTGTATGAATGTGGTGAAAGTAGTTTATCAGTTTATCCGTTAGAAGTCAAGTTCAAACAAACCGGAATTAAACAAGCCTTTCCGTCTATTCGCGTGACTGAAAATCCCACAGAAAACACCTATAAACTCTGTGAAGAAGCGGGAACCGACATGGGACAATTGTTAGGCTTGAAAAAAGCAGTTCAGCAAATGAAATCCCTCGATAATGACCTTGATAAAGCGCTCGGTCGTATCAGTGGAGGCTTATATATTATCACCGCAACCAAAGGAGAAGTCAGCAGTGCGATGTTGGCATCTTGGATTTCTCAGGCGAGTTTTCAGCCTTTGGGACTGAGTATTGCCGTAGCAAAAGATCGGGCAATTGAAGCGTTAATGCAGGTGAATGATAGCTTTGTTTTAAATGTATTGGCTGAAAATAACTATCAGAAACTCATGCGTCATTTTCTCAAACGATTTGCACCAGGGGCGGATCGTTTTGAAGGCGTTGAAACTCAAAGCGCAAGCAATGGAAGTCCAATTTTAACCGATGCTGTGGCTTATCTAGAATGTCAAGTTGCAAGCCGGATGGAGTTAAGTGATCATTGGATTATTTACGCCACCGTTGAAACAGGACGGGTGAGTGATCCTGATATTTTACCTGCGGTTCACCATCGCAAAGTCGGTAATCATTATTAAATAGGGAACAGGGTACTGGTTACAGGGAACAGTAGGGGCGGGTTCCGAATAAATATATGTTTCCCAGAAACAATATAC
>NZ_JAYGHR010000071.1:42249-108003 GCF_034932365.1 Limnoraphis robusta BA-68 BA1
ATAAACCCGCCCTCAACAGTGAACAGTGACCAGTCAACAGTAGGGGCGGGTTCCGAATAGATGTATGTTTCCCAGAAGCAATATACATAAACCCGCCCTCAACAGTGAACAGTGACCAGTCAACAGTAGGGGCGGGTTCCGAATAGATGTATGTTTCCCAGAAACAATATACATAAACCCGCCCTCAACAGTGAACAGTGACCAGTCAACAGTAGGGGCGGGTTCCGAATAGATGTATGTTTCCCAGAAGCAATATACATAAACCCGCCCTCAACAGTGAACAGTGACCAGTCAACAGTTAACAGATAATACGGTAAAAGCTGGTAACAGATAACTGTAAACTGATAACTGTAAAAAGCGAGGTGCGATTTCATGTCTACCGATTTGTTGAAAGACCGTAGTTACACGATTATTGTTGCTCGGAGTGGCATCAGCCGAGAACGAAATCATCCTTGGTTCAACGAATGGGTAGACGCTCAGGCTTCTTTAATTGATTTAGCAAAGAAATGTCAGGAATTTGATCCCGATGGCTTAACGATTTATGAGGCTTCTAGTTTTTTGAAAAAATATGAGCAAGCCACAGTCAATCGATTAGCTGAACTGTTACAAAAAAATAATCGTTCCGATGCAACCTATGTGATTGAAATTAATGTTGTTGAAGCCATTGCCGATGTTCTCAATCATTATTTTGAACACAAAGAACATCATCAAACCAAACCCAAAGGAGAAATTATCATTGTTATTTTAGATAAACATGGTATTGATGGCATTGGAGATATTCAACAACTTATTATCAAATCAACCCAAATGATGGACTATGCAGAAGAACTGGGAATCACATTTATTCAAATCGGAGATGATGCGACAACTCGACGGTTTATGACGGGACTAGATGATGATTTAACTCAAGTCGGTGCCAAGTTTGATATCGTGGATACTAAATATTGGCATGAAGTTCAACGGAAATCAATTACTCAGTTTTTGATTGATGCTCTTTTCGATTAATTCAATTTACAACATCTTTAACAGAATTCAACATGAAAACACTTTTAAAACCCCGTGACGTACAAACACTCTTGATTGCCGAAGATACAAAAGTTCTGCGATCGCGGACTTGGGATCGGCTAAAATTTGAGGTCGAATATTCCCTGAAAAAAGGCACCAGTGCAAACAGTTATCTGATTCAAGGCGAACAAACCGCAATTATCGATCCGCCAGGAGAATCCTTTACCAACAACTATATTGAAGCACTGCAAATGCGGCTGAATTGGTCGAATTTGAACTACATTATCTTAGGACATTTTAATGCCAATCGGGGAGCAACAATTAAAGCGTTATTAGCCTTAGCCCCCCAAGTGACTTTTGTTTGTTCAAATCCGGCTGCAATCGCGTTAAAAGAATATCTCAGCGACTTTAATAATATTAGCCTGTTAGTCGTTAAAGGAGAAGAAACCCTCGATATCGGCAACGAACATCAACTGCAATTTATCACCGCCCAAACTCCTCGCTGGCCGGATAGTTTATTAACCTACGATCATAAAACCCAGATTTTATATACTGATAAATTTTTTGGGGCGCACGTTTGCGGCGATCAAATTTTTGATGAAGGATGGTCAATTTATAGCGAAGATCGACGCTTTTATTATGACTGTCTTCATGCCGCCCAAGCCCGTCAAGTCCTTTCAACACTAGATAAAATAGCCGATTTACCCCCAATAAAATTCTATGCCACAGGTCACGGGCCATTAGTTCGTTATGGCATGAATGAATTAACTCATTTATACCGAGAATGGAGTAATAAACAAAAAACAAAAGATTTGAATGTGGCTTTATTATACGCCTCCGCCTATGGAAATACCGCCACCATTGCCCAAGCGATCGCCAAAGGTTTAACGAGGGCAGGTGTTGGGGTAGAATCAATCAATTGTGAATATGTCAAAGCTTCAGAAATTCAAGCTGCAATTGAAAAATGTGATGGGTTTATTATCGGTTCACCCACCTTAGGCGGACACGCCCCGACGCAAATACAAACCGCTTTAGGGATTATTTTAAACACCGCTTCTACCAGTAAATTAGCGGGAGTATTTGGATCTTTTGGGTGGAGTGGAGAAGCCATTGATATTCTTGAAGGTAAACTCAAAGATGCGGGCTATAAGTTTGGTTTTGAACCCATTCGCGTCAAATTTAAACCCACCGATGTCACCCTACAAACCTGTGAAGAAGCTGCCGTTGACTTCGCCCAAACCCTGCGACGCACCCAAAAACAGCGTAGCGCCCGATCTTCTATTAACGACTCTGGGGCGGATCGCACCGCCCAAGCGGTAGGGCGTTTAGTGGGTTCGTTGTGTGTGATGTGTTGTCGGCGAGAAGAGGTTCAAAGCGCGATGTTGGCGTCGTGGGTATCTCAAGCGACATTTAACCCCCCAGGTTTAACCATCGCCGTCGCCAAAGATCGGGCGTTAGAGTCTTTAACCCATAGTGGCGATCAATTTGTGTTGAATATCTTAGAAGAAGGAAAACAACTGCGAAAGCATTTTATGAAGCGGTTTGAACCCGGAGAAGATCGGTTTTTGGGCTTAGAAATTGCCGAAGCGTCTAATGGTTGTGTGGTGCTTCAAGATGCGTTGGCTTATCTCGAATGTGAGGTGAAACAACGGATGGAATGTGGCGATCATTGGTTAATTTATGCTACCGTTACCAATGGTAAAGTCTTGAGTTCTGAAGGGGTAACAGCCGTTCATTATCGGAAAATTGGTACCTATTATTAAGGGATAAAGAGAAAGAAGAAAACACAAAGACACAGAGACACAAAGAGATCATTTCTTCGTGACTTAGTGTCTTTGTGGTGAGTTGAAAGAAAAAAAAACCAAGACACAAAGAGATCATTTCTTCGTGACTTAGTGTCTTTGTGGTGAGTTGAAAGAAGAAAACACCAAGACACAAAGAGATCATTCTTCGTGACTTAGTGTCTTTGTGGTGAGTTGAAAGAAGAAAACACCAAGACACAAAGAGATCATTTCTTCGTGACTTACTTTCTAACTCGCAGACGCCTTAATCAAAAATCTCTAATGTTGCTAGTCCTAAATATTGAATACCAATAGGTGTTACTTCAAACCGACAGGGTAAGACTTCGACTCCTATTTTTATCGCTTCAGTTAACAATTTTGCATAAACGGGATCGGCTATTTTCCCGGTCGAAAAGCGATCGCAATCTCCCCGATTAATGAAATACAACATGACTGCTCGGCCGCCTTGTTGTACAATGGTTGTTAATTCTCGTAAATGTTTTTGTCCGCGTTCAGTCACCGTATCGGGAAATAACGCTAATCTCTCTTTTGCCCAAGTTGTATTTTTCACTTCTAAAAAAATCGGTCTATCTTCACCTTGTAACCAAAAATCTACCCGACTTTTACCCTCTGAACCGTAAACGACTTCTTTTTTAATCTCGCTATAATTTCCTAATTCGGGAAACAAATGTTGTTTTAAAGCTAATTCTATCACCCGATTCGGTAAACCTGTATTTACCCCGACCCAAGTGGGTTGATTATCTGTGACTTGAATTAATTCCCAAGTATAAGCTAACTTGCGCTTGGGGTTGTTACTGGCTGAGACTTGAACCGCATTTCCCAACACACAAACCCCCGTCATCGGCCCTGTATTCGGACAATGGGCAATAATCGTTTCTCCGGATGATAGCATGATATCGGCGAAGAAACGCTTGTAACGATTGACTAAAACGCCCGCTTGCAGGGGCGGATATTGATAGAGGAAATCAGTCATCAGGCAGTTAAAATTAACAGCAATTTCCCTATTTTGCCTGATCGACGCATCTACACGGAATTCTTTCTCTCACCTATTTTCTAATTGTCCATTCCCCGATACACTAGGGGTTGCCATTAAGCGTTTATCACTAACCATTTGTGTCTGAATCGCAAAAAACGACTCGTTCCCTGGTCAGCATTGCTACAATTGTAGCGGCCGCAACCCTGATCAGCAAAGTATTTGGCCTGGTTCGACAACAGGTAATGGCGGCACTTTTCGGCGTGGGGGCGGCGATCGACGCCTATAACTATGCTTATGTCATTCCCGGTTTTCTGTTGATTTTACTCGGTGGAATTAATGGCCCGTTTCATAGCGCCATTGTCAGCGCCTTAGCCAAACGCGATCGCAGTGAAGCGGCGCCTTTGATCGAAACGATCACCACGTTAGTCAGTGGCGTATTACTGCTGATCACGATTTTTCTAATGGCTTTTTCGAGTCCATTAATTGATTTAGTTGCCCCTGGACTTAGCCAAACTCCCGCAGGTTTAGAAATTCGGGCGATCGCCATTCAACAACTACAAATTATGGCACCGATGGCGTTATTTGCGGGGTTAATTGGGATTGGTTTCGGAACGTTAAATGCGGCCGATATGTACTGGTTGCCGTCTATTAGTCCGTTATTTTCCAGTGTGGCATTAATTGGCAGTTTGGGAGTATTAGCAGTCTATCTCGGCCCAAAAATTACCGATCCGCAATATGCTTTACTGGGCGGAATGGTATTAGCAATTGGAACGTTAGCCGGGGCGATATTGCAGTGGTTGGTACAACTTCCGGCGATGTGGCGATCGCAATTAGGAAGGTTGCGGTTTAGATTTAACCTCAAACAACCCGGGGTTAGAGATGTGATGCGCGTGATGATTCCGGCGACATTTTCATCAGGAATGCTGCAAATAAACGTTTATACCGACTTGTTTTTTGCCTCTTATATTCCCCAAGCGGCTGCTGCGATGGCTTATTCCGGGTTATTGGTTCAAACGCCATTAGGAATCATTTCTAACGTGATTTTAGTACCGTTTTTACCGATCTTTTCTCGACTGCGAGAACCGTCAGACTGGCCGGAATTAAAGACTAGAATTCGTCAAGCGCTAATGTTAACGGCTTTAACCATGTTACCCTTAAGTTCGGTGATGGTTCCTTTAGCATTACCCATTGTGCGAGTGGTTTATGAACGCTATGCTTTTGATTTAGCTGCGTCTCAGTTTGTCGCTTCAGTTTTGATGGCTTATAGCGTGGGAATGTTTGTGTATTTGGGGCGAGATGTTTTAGTGAGAGTTTTTTATGGGTTAGGAGATGGAGAAACCCCGTTTCGCGTCAGTATGGTGAATATTTTCCTGAATGGGGTGTTAGATTTTTTCCTCGTCAAAGCCTTTGGCGCACCGGGTTTAGTGTTAGCAACGGTGGGGGTTAATTTAATATCAATGTTGATGTTTTTAGTGCTATTAGATCGCAAAATAGGCGGACTTCCTTGGCGAGAATGGGGGTTTCCGTTACTGGGTTTAACGGTAGGAAGTTTATTTGCGGGTTTAGCTTGTTGGGGAACAGTTTGGGGAACTCAACAGCTTTTAGTAACTGAAAGTTTTGTGGTTTTATTAATAGAACTTTGTCTAGCAACAACAGTCGGACTTACTGTATTTGCTACTTTTGCGATGCAGATGAAGTTACCCGAAGTTGATTTATTAATGAGTAAAGTCCGACAAAAAATCAGTCGATAAGTAACCAGTCACCAGTAAAAAGGCAATAGGGAGAAGTTTTGTAGGGGCGGGTTCAGCCTAGATCTATGTTTCTCATCAATAACCTCTGTAAACCCGCCCGTCTCAGAGGAATAGTGTAGGGGCGGGTTTATATAACTTATTTGTGGGAAAACATACATTTATACTATAGCAATGAGCAGGTTAATGTTTACAACTTCTTTGTGTCTTTGTGTCGAGCGTGGTAACATTCAAGGCTTGGGTTCAATTGCTGTCAACTCGATTCATAGATCAGTGCATTCAGAGAGAATCGCTGCGGATTGATTGAAAACCCTGAATTTAGGAAAAGATGATACATCGGCTATTAAAAATAAACCGTTACCATGATATAATTTAATTGGGGTAAAAACAGTAAAATTTTCCGAAAAGATCTCACCTAAGATCGAGTTTGAATTGACGCGGAGAAACAAATCTTAGATTATGTTAAAGTACGCTATGTTAAAGAGTGATGCACCTCACAAAGCCCTAATATGACCTCAACAGTTGCAACTAATCCTTATCTTGAAGGGAATTTTGCCCCGGTTCGGGATGAAATTACTGCTGACAACCTGAAAGTCATCGGTGAACTTCCTGCGGGTTTATCGGGGATGTTTTTACGAAACGGCTCGAATCCTCAATTTTCCCCGATTGGACAGTATCATTGGTTTGATGGGGATGGGATGATTCATGGGGTTCAACTCCAAAACGGTAAAGCATCCTATCGCAACCGCTACGTTCGGACTCACGGCTATAATATTGAACACAAAGCCGGAACCGCCCTCTGGAGTGGAATGTTTGAACCGCCTCAACAAGACCTTCCGGGTGGCCCTAGCAAAAACACCGCCAATACTGCTTTAGTTTGGCACGCGGGGAAATTTTTAGCCCTGTGGGAAGGGGGAAACCCTCATGCGTTAACGCTTCCAGACATTAACACCATTGGCGCTTATGACTTTGACGGTGAACTGACTTGTGCCTTTACCGCTCATCCGAAAGTTGACCCCCAAACGGGTGAAATGAGGTTTATCGGCTATTCGATGATCACTCCCCCCTATTTACACTATGGTTGGGTGGCACCCGATGGAAAACTGAAGCAAATTAACCCCATTGAACTTCCTGTGGGGGTGATGATGCACGATTTTGCCATCACCGAAAATTATACAATCTTTATGGATTTACCCCTCACATTCCGACCTGAACGAATGCAACGGGGCGAACCTCCAATGATGTTTGAACGAGAAACACCGAGTCGGTTTGGAATTGTTCCCCGTCATGGTGATAATAGTCAAGTGAAATGGTTTGAATGTCCGTCTTGTTTCATTTTCCACACGTTAAACGCCTATGAACAAGGGGATGAGGTTGTTTTAATTGCTTCTCGGATGGAAGCAACGACTATACTCTTTATGACCAGTGAAGAAAATGCAGATATTCCCTTGTTATATCGGTGGCGGTTTAACTTAAAAACCGGAGAAGTCAAACAAGAACAGTTAGGGGATACACCTGCGGAGTTTCCCGTGATTAATAATCAGTTTACCGGACGACAAAACCGTTATGGTTATGCAGGTAAAATAGCCCCGGTTGAGGTTCCTTTATTTGAAGGAATTAATAAGTACGATTTTGAAGAAAATACTTGTGAAGTTCATCTTTTTGGAGAGGGACGGTTTGGCGGTGAGGCGGTGTTTGCTGCTCGTTCAGACGATAGCACTGAAGATGCAGGCTGGTTAGTGACGTTTGTTTATGACGAGAACGAACAACAGTCAGAATTAGTGATTGTTGATGCTCAAAATATCACCTCTGAACCTGTAGCGCGAGTGATTATTCCCCAACGGGTTCCCTATGGTTTTCATGGAACTTGGGTATCGCAAGAACAGTTGCAATAATTAATTTTTTCACGACTGACTGAAAAACCCGGTAACTCCTACGAAACCGGGTTTCTGGGAATTCGGTTCTTAAGTTATGATAAACTGGCACGGGCTAAACTCCAATCTGGGCGTAAATCTTTCGCCCCCCGTAGATAGGGATGATGAACTTCAGTTTGACTCGCGGGTAAATTCACATGAACCAAAAACCGGATACACCGCTCTAAACTTCCCGGAACCTGCATCTGCTGAACATCCAATAACGGAACATTTTCCCACTGGGGACGCTGACGAGCAACGGCGGCTGGAAATGTAGCATCGAGATCGCGAGTTACAGTAAAGGTTGTACTGATGATCTGTTCAGGTTTAAGATTGTTGAGAGTTTCCAGTTCATCAAGCAGTTCTGTCACCGCTTCTTGAATGGCTTCGATAGAATTTTCCGAGACTGTTGTTGCTCCACGTATTGCTCGTACACGCCACTCCACGAAAAGTCCTCCAGTTTTCCTTAGTTGTGCGTTATCAGTTGAAATGCTCAATGAGAACGTTTCATCTGAATCACTAGCGATCGCTAACTGACCCCAGTTTACTTCAATTTTAGGGTCTATATAACCATAACGGTAAACCACTGGTAGAGAGTTCAAATTCTAGCCAATTTGTGGCGGCTGATAACCCAGAGGTGTCCAAATTATTACTGCTTAAGACTCGACTCACCAGAGATTTGGGCTTTTCTAAGGTATCACATTCTGCTTTGTCGGGATCAAGGTTGACCAATTCCGCCGCCCACCGACGGGCTTCTTCTTCAGTCCCCAAACGATCAATCACACCCAACGCTAAAGCCTGTTCTCCGGTAAAGATGCGACCATCAGCAAATTCTCTAACCGCAGTTTCTTCTAAGTTGCGAGACTCGGCGACTGTTCTGACAAACTGATGATAACTGATATCGATCAATTCTTGCAAAATTTGTTTTTCGGGATCGGTGAGTTCTCGATCAAAGGCTAATATATCTTTGTAGGGGCCGGACTTGATCACTTTGAACGATACCCCAACTTTATCTAAGAGGCGTTCGATGTTGTTTCCCCGTATGATTACCCCAATACTTCCGGTGATGGTTCCTGGGTTTGCCATAATATGTTGAGCGCCCATGCCAATATAAACGCCCCCAGATGCGGAAATATTACCAAAACTGGCGACAATTTTTAGTTTATCCTGTAATTTTTTCAGAGCGCTATAAATTTCTTGAGAATCTCCAACGGTTCCCCCAGGACTATCGATCCGCAATAATAAAGCTGGATATTTGCGTTCTTCGATGGTTTTCAGGGCTTCGAGTACCCGTTTCCTTGTGTCACTGGCGATCGCACCAGTTATTTCAATTCGAGCAATTTGTTTGCGATACCGAGGTTTAAATGGCCAGATCATTTGCTATCCAGAAGGGGATTTTTATCCAACAGAATCTTTGATTGTAACAAATTTTAGCAGAAGGGAGAAAGAAGTCGCGAGTTATGGCCTACAAGACTGGTGACTGTTCCCTAGACATCTTCTCCCTAACTCGGTATGATTGTAAAGATAATTTAACAAAACAAAAATTATAATTAACTTTGAAGGCTCATGCAGCTAAAACAGACCGATATTAAATTACCATTTCAATCTCTTTTTTTAATCGCCCCGTTTTTTCTGTGGGGAACGGCGATGGTGGCGATGAAGGGCGTGATGCCGAATACAACGCCTTTGTTTATGGGGGGAGTGCGTTTAGTTCCGGCAGGCTTGCTAATATTATTGTTTACCACACTGCAAGGTAGATCTCAACCCCAAGGATGGAAAGCCTGGTTTTGGATTAGTCTATTTGCATTAGTCGATGGGGCGTTATTTCAAGGATTTCTCGCCGAAGGACTAGAAAGAACCGGGGCGGGGTTAGGATCAGTAATGATCGACTCTCAACCCTTGGCTGTCGCGATATTATCCTTGTGGCTATTTCAAGATAAAATCGGCTTTTGGGGATGGTTAGGCTTACTGATCGGAGTTGGCGGAATTAGTTTAATAGGCTTACCCGATGAACTGATTTTAAATGGCTTTAACCTGGAAACCGCAGGCATGAGTTGGGGAGTGGATCAATTATTCCAAAGTGGCGAATGGTTAATGTTGTTAGCATCGCTGTCAATGGCTGTCGGTACGGTATTAGTGCGTTGGGTGTGTCGCTATTGTGATCCCGTTGTCGCCACAGGTTGGCACATGATCATCGGGGGTTTACCGTTATTTGTCCTTTCTGGAAGCTTAGAGTCTCAACAATGGACGCATTTAGGCGCTTATGACTGGATGGCTTTAGGTTACTCTACCGTGTTTGGCAGTGCGATCGCCTATGCGTTGTTCTTCTATTTTGCCTCTAGCGGTTCACTGACGAGTCTGAGTTCATTAACCTTTTTGACTCCAGTGTTTGCGCTCTTGTTCGGAAATATCTTTTTAGGAGAAGTCCTCAGTCCGCTACAATCATTAGGGGTAGGTTTAACGTTGGTCAGTATTTATCTGGTCAACCAACGCGACACCTTAGCAGAAAAGCTGAAATTCAACCGTTCTGTGCCTCAGAACTTAAACTCCCTCAACGAACAACAACAACAACTTCATTCATCCAAGGCCAAGGCTGTTGAACTTCCTGTAGAGAAGTAACTTAGTAGACGATTTATGGTACAACACGGTACTATCTGTAAGATCAGATAATAGATCTATGCAACGAGCCTTTCAAACCCAACTCAAACTTAACAACCGTCAAAGAACCTTAATGGCGACCCACGCCGGATATTCTAGGTGGGTTTGGAACTGGGCGTTAGCGATGTGGAATGAAGCTTACAAACAGGGTTTAAAACCTTCTGCGAATAAGCTAAAAAAGTTCTACACCAATCACGTCAAACCTCAATATTCCTGGCAGTCAACCCTAAGTTCTAGAGTTTATCAATTTGCTTTCATGCACTTGGGAGAAGCTTTTAGTCGCTTTTTTCAAGGCACTGCCCAACATCCTAAGTTCAAGAAAAAAGGCAGAAATGATAGCTTTACGATTGATAATTGTGGCAAAGTAATGAGGTTTTCAGGGAGGAGATTAAAGCTTCCTTTTATTGGATGGGTTAACACTTACGAACCCCTACCTGAAATCAACACAAAGCGAGTCACAATTAGTCGAGTAGCTGATTGTTGGTATCTGTCTGTAGCCTACGAATTTGAGCCAGAACAGACTGTTAAATCAAGAGTTTATCTGGGTGTTGATGTTGGAGTTAAGGCATTGGCGACCTGTTCAGATGGTAGTGTTTTTGCCAATCCAGCAGCCTACAAAAAAGCTCAAAAAAAGTTGACTCGACTTCAGCGCGAACTTTCTAGAAAACAGAAGGGTTCAAATAACAGGAATAAAGCCAAGCTCAAATTAGCAAAAGCTCATCAAAGAATTGTCAACATTCGCAAAGATACAATTCACAAGTTAACCTCATGGCTATGCAAAAACCACGCAGTTATCGGGTTAGAAGACTTGAATGTTTCTGGGATGATGAAAAATCATAAATTAGCGGGTGCTATTGCCGATTCTGCTCTTTATGAAATTCGCCGCCAAGTCGAGTATAAGTCCGAGTGGTACGGCTCAGTAGTAGTTTTTGCTGACAGATTTTATCCGTCAACTAAGACTTGTTCAAGTTGCGGTCACGTTCAAGAAATAGCACTGAAAGAACGAGTTTTCAACTGTCAGGCTTGCGGTGTAAGCGTTGACCGTGATTTGAATGCTAGCCTAAATTTATTACATTATGCCGAGGGCTTCTCGGTAAAAAGCCTGTCTGACCGGGTGCTGCCGACAGTCCGGGGTGATGCAGCGCAAAGTCCGATCTCGGCGGTTTCCGTCGAGAAGGAACTTTGCAAGACAGGAAGTAAACGTTAACACGGTTTGTACCGCGTTATATCAGTTTTATAAAGCAGCTTGGTTAAACGCATGGGGATGAGTTGGATCAACTAAAGTATCTGAAAGGTGCCAAAGGGATTTTAGAGCTTTTCCAGGCGGAACGGTTAAAGCCGTGAGTCGAGCTAACACTCGTTTAACATTTCCATCTAAAATAGAGAGAGGCAAATTAAAAGCCGCACTGAGAATTCCTCCTGCTGTGGTTCGACCAATTCCCGGTAACTGCAAAACGGCTTCGAGTTGACGGGGGAAAACGCCGTGATGTTGTTCAAGAACAATTTTAGCGGCAAGGTGTAAGTTTCTTGCCCGAGCATAATAGCCTAAACCTTGCCATACTTTAAGAACTTGCTGAAGATCAGCGATCGCTAACGCCTCAACAGTGGGAAATTGACTCAGCCAGCGTTGATAATAGGGTATAACGGTTTTGACTTGGGTTTGTTGGAGCATGATTTCTGCGACCCAGATGGCATAGGGGTCACGAATATTTCGCCAGGGTAAATCTCGACCCTGGTGCTGATACCAAGCCAGAAGCGATCGGCGTAAGCGATCAATTTCCGTTTGCGATAAACTCATGTTCGAGCAAGTCCCAACTGAAAAAAACTTCAGTACAGCAAGAGAATTAACTGTCTCGATGTTTGTCTGTCGCTTGTACCGACTGTTCAAAAGCCATGCGTTGTTCTGCATTTCGCAGGAAATAACCGCTAATCATTGCTGAAGCGAGTAGCCGTCCTAAATGTTCGCGACTGGTGGTAATGCTCATGCCAAAATGTTCGGAGGGCAAATTTCCTAACAAGCCGACTATGTTTCGTTCCATAACTTGAAACACTTCTGAGGAACCCGGTTTAGACAGTTGAGAAATCGTATCGGGACTCATCGCTTGCACGTATTGCCAGAGCAAGTTATTTCCTTCGCCTCCTTCTTCAAAAAATTCTGAGTTTTGATGGGCTTCACTGTTCACCTGTTTACCTCCGCTCTACAAGAATTCTAATCGATGAAGCTGTTTGTGAATTTAGGAATCGTTAGCTATGGTCTGCTATCGAAAACTGATATAACACGGGTTCTACCCGTATTAATGCTTCGTTCCTGCTTCTTCCAGACTATACTGGGTTTGATAGGGTGTCGGCACTTCCTATTCCACAGGCTCAAACCGAATAGCCTTCGGCGAAACGTTCTAAATTAAGGCTAGCATTATAGTCACGATCTTTGACTTCACCGCAAGCCTGACAATTGAAAACTCGTTCTTTGAGCGGCATTTCTTGAACGTGAGCGCAGTTTGAACAGGTTTTAGTTGACGGATAGAATCTATCAGCAAAGACTACAACTGAGCCGTACCACTCGGATTTATACTCGACTTGGCGGCGAATTTCATAAAGAGCAGAATCGGCAATAGCACCCGCTAATTTATGATTTTTCATCATCCCAGAAACATTCAAGTCTTCTAACCCGATGACTGCGTGGTTTTTGCATAGCCATGAGGTTAACTTGTGAATTGCATCTTTGCGAATGTTGACAATTCTTTGATGAGCTTTTGCGAGTTTCAGTCTAGCTTTATTCCTGTTGTTAGAACCCTTCTGTTTTCTAGAGAGTTCGCGCTGAAGTCGAGCCAGATTTTTTTGAGCTTTTTTGTGGGCTGCTGGATTGACGAAAACAGTGCCATCTGAACAGGTCGCCAATGCCTTAACTCCAACATCAACACCCAGATAAACTCTTGATTTAACAGTCTGTTCTGGCTCAAATTCGTAGGCTACAGACAGATACCAAGAATCAGCGACTCGACTAATTGTAACTCGTTTAGTCTGGATTTCGGGAAGGGGTTCGTAAGTGTTAACCCATCCAATAAAAGGAAGCTTTAACCTCCTCCCTGAAAACCTCATTACCTTGCCACAATTATCAATCGTAAAGCTATCATTTCTGCCTTTTTTCTTGAACTTAGGATGTTTGGCAATGCCTTGAAAAAAGCGACTGAAAGCTTCCCCTAAGTGCATAAAGGCAAATTGATAAACTCTAGAACTTAGCGTTGACTGCCAGGGATAGTTTGGCTTAATGTGATTGGTGTAGAACTTTTTTAGCTTATTCGTTGAAGGTTTTAAACCCTGTTTGTAAGCTTCATTCCACATCGCTAACGCCCAGTTCCAAACCCACCTAGAATATCCGGCGTGGGTCGCCATTAAGGTTCTTTGACGGTTGTTAAGTTTGAGTTGGGTTTGAAAGGCTCGTTGCATAGATCTATTATCTGATCTTACAGATCGTACCGTTTTGTACCATAAATCGTCTACTAAGTTACTTCTATTTCTCTTCATACTCTAATGTAGCAGGATAACTTCGTGAACAAGTTGGTACAACCGAACCCAATTGAATTCGGAGTTCCAAGTTCACCATTTGTTAGTTAAGTGTAAGAGCGATCAAAGCCTTTTGACTTCTATCGCTCTTGCCTCTGTTCTAACTTTGAACCTAAAACTCCGAACTCTAAAATATGGATTGAATAATGATTGCTGGAATTTAACTGGCGAGATAATCTCCCATGTCCTGTTTGCGTTTACGCAGTTTGGTGAGAGCTTCCCGTTCAATTTGCCGCACTCGTTCGCGACTAATATTCAGACGATCGCCGATTTTGGCCAGAGTCATGGTTTGTCCATTCTCTAAACCGAATCGTAGTGCTAAGACCTGACGTTGCTGTTCGGTCAAGTCTGCCATCAACACTTCCAAATCAGTCCGCAAGGAAGATTGTAAGGCATAGTCTTCAGGAGAGCTAGTGGTATCCTCTAACAAATCTCCTAACTCGGTATCTTGGTTGTCTCCGACGCGCAAATCCAGAGACAGGGGCAGTCTGGCTCGTTCGAGATACTCGCGAATTTGTTTGGGAGTTAGCTCTAACTCGTCGGCGAGTTCACCCATGGTTGCAGCCCGTCCGAGCTGTTGGGCTAGATAACGTTGAGCTTTCTTAATTTTGTTAAGTTTCTCTGTTATATGGATAGGCAAACGAATCGTCCGGCCTTTTTCGGCGATCGCACGGGTGATCGCCTGACGAATCCACCAATAAGCATAGGTCGAGAAGCGATAGCCTTTTGTCGGGTCAAATTTTTCGACTCCACGCTGCATCCCAATTGTGCCTTCTTGGATTAAATCTAAAAGATCGACATTGCGCTTGATATATTTTTTGGCTACAGATACGACTAATCTCAGATTCGCTTCTACCATCTTGCGCTTGGCATTTTGGCCATCTTCGATCGCCTGTTTTAACTCAGTTACCGATAGACCTGCATTTTCTGCCCATTCTGCATAACTAGGTTCCCGACCCAAGCGTTTCGCCAGTTTCTCTCTCCCTTCTTGCAGAATTGCGATCTGTTGCACCTGTTTGCCATAGAGAATTTCTTGCTCATGGCTTAGTAGGGGAACACGACCAATTTCTCGCAGGTAAGCGCGTACTGAATCTGTATCTGTGGGTTTAGCAATCTTCATGGCTGATCTCCCGCTGGATACCTCGGTCTGTAATGATTTCATGTCAAGCCTATTTTCGGAGTTAGGGAGTTCAAAAGTGGGTGCTGCGTCTTTCGGGGGGCTAGCGTGCAGAGCGTGACTCGGCCAACTTTAACCTTTCTCAGCGCATACCCCGTCTCTCTAGCTCGGGTGACGGGCGTTAACATTACTCAACAATTTAGATGTTAAGAATTTTAACATTTCTTAGAACATCTGCCTATCCCCCTTAAGGTTGAATCGGCCCCCGGCTCAAACTTAATCTGTAGACATTACCTGTTATCGAACTTTACATTTGCATCAAGTTAGACAAAATTGCTTAAATTTTTCTGAAGTTTGTCCATCCAAGCCTGACAATGAAAACGGGAAGACAAAGAGATCACGGGACTGGGGGCAGGAGTTGAGAACCCGTGCCTCTCTATATTTGAGATCCCCATCCCCTGTTTTGTCTTCTATCTGAAGTCAATAATGAATTGTCCCTTTAACTTCAATTGAAACGTGCTATGACCTACTGCCTTGGCATTATCACTCACTCTGGCTTGGTGATGGCGGCTGACTCACGCACAAATGCAGGAGTCGATTATATTTCGACTTATCAGAAGCTGTTTGATTTTTCCAACCCCGGAGAACGAGTCATCCTGCTGTGTACCGCCGGAAACTTATCTGTGACTCAAGGGGTTGTCAGTGAACTCGAAAAGGACTTAAAAGTACAAGAGGAAACCAATCTGCACAATATTACCTGTATGTACGAAGTCGCTCGTTATATTGGGGGAAAACTGCGACAAATTCAGCAATATGACGAAGCTTGGCTAAAAAAAGATGGAATTGAAGCGCAATGTACTCTATTATTAGGCGGTCAAATTCACGCACAAACTCCAGAATTGTATCTCATCTACAGTCAGGGAAACTTTATTCACGCCACCCCAGATACTCCATTTTTACAAATTGGGGAAACTAAATATGGCAAGCCCATTTTAGATCGGACTTTAAGTTATGATACCAGTCTTGAAAGTGCGGCTAAATGTGCTTTACTTTCTATAGATTCAACCATGAAGTCTAATATTTCCGTTGGGCCGCCCATTAATCTAATTCTATACGAGAAAGACAGTTTGATGATTAAACATCGTCTGCGTCTGCGCTTAGGTGATCCTTATCTGGCGAAAATTCGTCAGCTTTGGGAAGAATCTCTTAAACAAGCTTTTGATTGCATTCCTCAGATTAACTGGCAATATCGAGAAGATGACTCACCCGAAAATATTCTGATTGATTAAGCCATCAAATCTTCTGAATTTTTGGGGCTGTAGAGGCAGGTTCCGCAATATTGGGTTTGGGAAGATCTCGATCTATATGAACCTGCCCCTACCTAATTTTGGGAGGCGCTGTTTGTTGAAAACATTTTTGTATATTATGCTTAAAGAATGGCTAGCCAAAAATAGTTTTCTGACTCCCCTATGAAAAAGGCTCTCATTTTTGACTTTGATGGAACACTAGCAGATACGCTAGATACGATTGCTAAAATTACCAATCGTCTCTCAGTCGAGTTTGGATATCCACCCGCTAGCCCTGAAGAACTTGCTGAACTTAAAGATCTCAGTGCATGGGAAATTATCAAACGCTCTAAAATTTCTATCTTTAAACTACCCTTTTTACTGCGACGCATCCGAAAAGAACTTCAAAAAGATATTCAATATATTCATCTTTTTCCTCGGATGAAAGAAGTTTTAGAAGAATTAAATCATCAAGGTTATTCTCTGTATATTATCACCTCAAATGCCAAAGAAAATGTGATTCTTGTTCTTGAGAATTATCAAATTCTACATTTATTTCATCGGATTGATTCTGCTTCGACTCTATTTGGAAAATCGAGATATATAAGAACAGTTCTCAAACAAGAAAATTTACAACCTGAACAAGCGATTTATATTGGTGATGAAACCCGAGATCTAGATGCCGCAAAAAGAGCTAAAATTAGAAGTATTGCCGTTAGTTGGGGTTTCAACTCTCCTGATATTTTGTCCCAACATCGCCCGGATGCTTTAATTGATAATCCTGATGAACTTTTAGAAGTCCTCAACAGATTGAATCGTTATTCCTCTTGTTCTGTTACGGACTCTCTTCATCACGACTGAGTGCCATTAAAATGGCTCGTTGGCTGACATTTTTGTAAATTGTATCTAAATATTTCATTACCGTTTCACTGGCTGAAATTGAACGGCTAGCCCCTTGATTTCCAGCATATTCTAGGGGAATAGTTCCCAAAACGTTTAACACATTATCAGAAGTAGAGGGCGGTGCAATGACGACTAAAGAAGGGTCTAGTTGTTCATTATAGTTCCAAAATTCTTCAACTTTGGGAGGATAAGAATTAACGGTTTGAGTCTCAAGTAACACTTGAGGTTTGGTCTCAGTTTCCGCTTGAGTTTGACTGCGTAATTGGCGTAAATTCGCGATAATTTGCTCTTGGGTACGACCCCGCAATTTAAATAATACAAACGGATCTTCACTAAAGCGATCGCCTAACATATAATAAACTGCACCGATATGTTTACAGGGATTCGCTTTGTCTGGACAGCTACAGTGAGCGTGAACATCATCGAGGCTAAAGGGAAACAACCTTAAACCATTGGTAGCAAAAACTTCTTCGATATTTTGAGGCATTTCTCCCGCTAACAATTTAGCAGAAAAGATCGCCCGTTGAGATAGGGTTTCAGTCACAAAATCCCATTCTTCATCACTAAATTGATCGAGCCAGAGTGAGACTTCATAGGGTTCGGGTTGAGTTCCCTGAACTTTGGCTTGAACTTTTTCGTCTTGAAAATCAATACTCAATACATTTCCCTGTCGGGCGTAATTTCTGGCTCGTTCTAGGCGTTTTTTAAAGCGATATTTATCGAGTAAATCTAACCATTGCTGTGACCACCATTCTTGATCCGTTTCAACATCGAAGTTTGTCATAATTTCTAAATCCGTAGGTTTTCAAGTTTTGTAGCTTGGCGTCGAGTGAGCGAGACCCAACATTTTCCAGATCTTAGATTATTCTTCTTCATCAATCACCGAATTTCGATCCAGAATCAATAAATTTCTTAAACCATCGGTATCAAGTTCAGTTAACCAGTCTTCTCCCGCTCCTACGACTTGTTCAGCTAAGGCTTTTTTACTTTCAATTAAATCATGGATTTTTTCTTCTAAGGTTCCGTTACAAACAAATTTATGAACCTGAACATTTCGCGTTTGACCAATTCTAAAAACCCGATCTGTCGCTTGATTTTCAACGGCGGGGTTCCACCAGCGATCAAAGTGAAAAACATGATTCGCCCGAGTTAAATTTAAACCCACTCCTCCCGCTTTTAAGGATAATATAAAAATCGGTGGCCCTTGAGGATCTTGTTGAAAACGATCAATCATTTCTTCCCGTTGGGCTTTGCGAGTCCCCCCATATAAATATAAAACTTCTCGATTTAACTGTTGTTCTAAATAGGGTTGTAGCAGTTTTCCCCATTCCGCAAACTGTGTAAATATAATAGCATGATCGCCTTCAGAAATCAATTCTTCTAACATTTCTTTTAAGCGTTGTAACTTTCCAGAGTTGGCTGTTAAATTCTGATTTGCTGCTTTTTTCTTTCCCGTTTTTGTTTCTTTTTCGGTGATTAAAACTGGATGATTACAAAGTTGTTTCAACTTCACTAACAACGCTAAAATCATTCCTCGGCGTTGAATTCCGGTGGCTGCGTCGATGTCAGCTAAGGACTGATCAACAATTTTTTGATAAAGAGTTGCTTGTTCAGTTGACAGTGAACAAAAGACGGTATTTTCCTGCTTTTCGGGTAAATCTTGGATAATATCTTTGTCGGTTTTCAAGCGACGTAAAATAAACGGTTGTACCAATGAACGTAAGATTTTTAAGGAGTCTGTATCGCCATATTTTTCGATAGGAATTGCAAATCTTCGCTGAAAAAATTGTCGTTGTCCTAGATATCCTGGGTTGAGAAAATCCATAATTGACCACAATTCAGACAGGCGATTTTCGACTGGGGTTCCTGTTAAAGCGATTTTAAAGTTTGCTTGTAGATTTCTAACGGTTTTTGATTGTCTAGCTTCCGGGTTTTTAATATTTTGAGCCTCATCTAAAACCAAGCCTTTCCAATTTACTGTTTTCAGTTCTTTCTCATCTCTAAACGTTAACGGATAGCTAGTAATTATTAGATCATATTTTTGTGCAAAGGGAGTGAATGTTTTTCCTTTTTTGCGTTTATCGCCATGATGAACCGTGACTTTTAAAGTGGGACTAAACCGTTTAACTTCTCGTTCCCAGTTTCCTAAAACTGATGTCGGACAAACCAATAAAACGGGAGCATCTAAACTGCTATTTTCTTGCAGATATAATAAAAATGCAATTAATTGTATTGTTTTTCCTAACCCCATATCATCGGCTAAACAAGCCCCCAAACCCCATTCTTCTAAAAAGGCTAACCAACTTACACCCCTGGCTTGGTAAGGACGTAATTCGCCTTTAAAATCATTGGGGGTTTTAATCTCAGCTAACGAACGATTATTATTTAATGTATTTAAAAGTTCTTCTAATTTACCCCCCGCTTCAAAATTAACAACAGGTAACTTTTCTATCATTTGCGAGTCACCCGTTGATAAGCGTAAAGCATCTTCAAGGGTGAGAGAAAGTTTATCTTTGCGACTCGAAAAGAAGGTTTGAGCGGCTTTAATATCAGATGGACGGAGTTCAACCCATTCGCCGTTAATTTCAACTAAGGGACTTTCTTGAGCGACTAAACGGTTAAATTCGGCTTGGGATAAGGTTTGACCCCCAATGGATAATTCCCATTTAAAATTCAATAGACTATTTAAACCTAAACCACCCTTTTGTTTAGCATTAGATGTTGCTGCTTGAATACTGAGTCCTAAACGGTTCGCCCATCCATTTTGACTGGCTAAACTAGGCGGTAATATCACGCCTAAACCGCTATCAGTAAACCGCCAAGCGATACTTTTAATAAAGTCATAGGCTTGGAGAGGCGTTAATAAACAAGAATGAGGTTTAGCTTCTTGTAAACTGGGTTCAATCAGAGGATAAAGTTTTGAAGCTAAACCTAAACCTCTGAGAAGGGTTTCTTGAGGGCGTTTAATCATGCGTCCCTGATGAACAAAGGCTTCAACGGGATGCGTCCAAATCGTTTGAGCGTTCACTAAAAATTCAGGTTCATCAATGGCTTGTAAACAATAGTCTAATCTCCAATTTTTGGTTTTTTGACTGGGAGGAGATAACTGAAAAGCTGTTCTGAATAGATTGTGTTCAGCGAGGGTTTGTTGGAGGGGTGCTGTCCAATTTTCGAGGATTTTTGCTAAATTTTCTGCTTCTGATTTGTCGGATTTAATTTGATTGGAATCGCTGGCTAAAGCCTGTAACCAACTCTGAACAAAAGGCTGAATGCTGGGTAGGTTTTTTAGGGCTTTTTTATCGCTTTCTTCTGAGCCTTTTCGGACTTGATTATCAAGGGTTTCGGTTAAAAAATTATCGATTAAATCTTGAGGATTTGAAGGTAAATTTAAGGAAATATTTTCGATTTCTTCTTCGGATTTTTGGGGGAGAACTTGATACATCCGACAAGCGGATGGGATTTGTTTGGTAAAACGAATGAGTCGGGCTTGATCTATGGCACTATCGAGTAAAGGTTGCCATTTAGCCAACAGGTTTTTTGAGGAGTTAGATGTGAGACTGGGTAAAAATTTGCTGCGGGCGAGTAAATCTATACTCCAACGGCAAACATGAGACCAAAACTGCAAATCTGTTCCGATTAATGAATTTTCTGCGGTAATATTTCCTAATGGAATCGATTGTAAAAACTGAAAGGCTTCTGTACTCTTGAGACAAATTCCTTCAACTTTCCAAGGATAAAGATAGAGGGAATGATCGGAATTTTCAGAATGAGTTTGAGCGGTTGACTGTAGGGGATTTAAGGCTAAATTGTTAGAAATTTCAGTGGGAATAGCGATAACTTTTGTAGCGACTTCTTCAGGGTTTACTGAAAATTGATGCTCCTTTAGCCACTTGTTAAGTTGAGTTGCTGTTAAAGCAAAAGGAAAAGTCAAAACCCCCTCAGCTTGATTGAATTCGTTCGGGGCGATCCGACGCCAGCTTTCTCCCCAAATAAATAGATAACTTTCGGGTTGCTGGAGCCAACTTCCATGTAAAATTGCCATTTAAAAATAATCCTTAGACTTCCAACTTCAATCAGCTAATGTGGGTTTAAATCATTGCTTGATCGGTTAATTAATCCCTTGATTATTGATGAAACTTGAGCAACAGACTAATATCCGCAGGCTTGTTTCGTCTAACCTGTTATTGAACAAAGTGTTGGATATACTGTATTCAAGCATCCTGTGGGGATAGATTAACCAACGGGTCACTGATCTAGTATAATGTGCAACTATATTCAACAAACTAGCTCAGAATCTCGCAGTGAGCTGACCTCAAACGACCGAACAAAAAAAGGAAGAGTTGAGCATGATCTAAAACCCAAGAATTTCACAATTGCCCCGATTCGGAGAATTGATGGCAGAGTTCAGCAAATGACACCAATCTAGCCCTTTCGGGCAACTCCATTAGTAAAAATCAGTTCACCGAATCTCCGACGAACACAGAAACGGGTGCTACGCCTCTAACTCGGTATTATACTGATCTTAGGCATCGATTGGCTGTTTTTTCAAGAATGAGGGTGGGGAAATCACAACCTCCTGCCCATTGGTTCTATCCTCTGTGCCTCGGTGAGAAGCCTACAGCCATCAGAGTATAGAGCGAGACAAGACAGGAAAGCAAAGGTCGTCGAGAACACCAAACTTTTCCTGTTGGAGAACGCAAAAGAATAGTGGAAAGAGAAGGAAGATAGCATACATGGAAGAAATGGACAAGTCAATATCCTTTGATGGACGGGATATTAGACTGAAGATTGGATTACTGGCGCCTCAGGCAGGTGGAGCGGTATTAATCGAGTCGGGAGATACATCAGTTTTAGTCACTGCAACTCGTGCTGAAGGAAGACCCGGAATAGATTTTCTGCCGTTGTTAGTAGACTATGAAGAACGACTCTATGCAGGAGGCAGAATTCCAGGCGGTTTCCTGCGTCGAGAAGGACGTCCACCCGATCGCGTAACGCTCACCAGCCGTCTGATTGACCGTCCGCTACGTCCTTTGATTCCCGATTGGGTTCGTGATGATATTCAAATCGTCGCCACAACCCTCTCAATGGACGAACAAGTGCCGCCAGATGTGTTAGCGGTAACGGGGGCATCAGTAGCGGTTTTGTTGGCTCAAATCCCCTTTTTTGGGCCGATGGCAGCCGTGCGAGTCGGACTGTTAGGGGATGATTTTATCATTAATCCCACTTACAGAGAAGTCAGAAACGGAGATTTAGATCTCGTCGTTGCAGGTTCTCCACATGGGGTGGTGATGGTGGAAGCAGGCGCAAACCAACTCCCCGAACAGGATATTATCGAAGCGATTGATTTTGGCTATGAAGCGGTCTGTGACCTGATTAAAGCCCAACAAGAAGTCGCCCAAGAACTTAATATCATCATCGCACCGGGAGAACCTCCTCAAGAAAATAGCGATTTACTGGAGTTGATTCGAGAACGCGCTAGCGAACCGATTAAACACGTTCTCAAACAGTATCATTTTACGAAAAGCGAACGGGATGCAGCGCTTGACGAAATCAAACTCACCCAAGTCGAAGAAGCGATCGCGCCAAAGCCGGAAGATGATCCGTTAAAAGTGATCACGGCTGAAGATCCAAAAGCCGTTAGCCGCATTTTCAAAGACATGACCCGTCAATTGATGCGACAACAAATCATTCAAGACGGGATGCGGGTTGATGGTCGCAACCTCGATCAAGTGCGTCCGGTATCTTGTCGAGTTGGGTTCTTACCGAAGCGAGTTCATGGAAGCGGCTTGTTTAACCGAGGGTTAACACAAGTTCTGTCGATCGCCACTTTGGGAACCCCCGGAGACGCTCAAGACTTGGATGACTTGCATCCGCAAGACGAAAAACGCTATATGCACCATTACAACTTCCCGCCCTATTCTGTGGGTGAAACGAAGCCAATGCGTTCACCGGGAAGACGAGAAATCGGACATGGTGCCTTAGCTGAACGGGCTTTGTTACCTGTGTTACCCGTCAAGGATCAGTTTCCCTACGTGATTCGGGTGGTTTCAGAAGTGTTATCCTCCAATGGTTCCACCTCGATGGGTTCGGTGTGTGGTTCGACTCTATCCTTGATGGATGCAGGTGTACCCATTTCTAAACCTGTGAGTGGGGCGGCGATGGGTTTAATTAAAGAAGGCGAAGAAGTCCGCATTCTCACTGATATTCAGGGAATTGAAGACTTTTTAGGAGATATGGACTTCAAAGTTGCAGGAACTGATAGCGGGATTACCGCCCTGCAAATGGATATGAAGATTACAGGCTTATCCATTGATACCATTGCTCAAGCCATTCATCAAGCCAAACCCGCCCGTTTGCATATTTTAGAAAGTATGCTAGAGGCGATTCAAAAACCCCGTTCTGATTTGTCTCCCTTTGCGCCTCGTTTGTTAACCATGAAGATTGATCCCGATCTGATTGGTTTGGTGATTGGGCCTGGTGGAAAAACCATTAAAGGAATTACCGAGGAAACGGGCGTCAAAATTGACATTGATGATGATGGGACTGTTACCATTGCTTCAACCGATAGCGATAAAGCCGCCCGGGCTTGTCAGATTATCCAAGGGATGACGCGCAAACTCAATGAAGGCGATGTCTATGTCGGACGAATTACGCGGATTATCCCTATTGGGGCATTTGTGGAAGTGCTTCCGGGTAAAGAAGGGATGATTCACATTTCCCAGTTGGCTGATTATCGGGTTCCTCGAGTCGAAGATGAAGTCGCCATTGGGGATGAGGTGATTGTCAAAGTTCGTGAAATTGACAGCAAAGGACGGATTAACCTGACGCGCTTGAATATTCACCCCGATGAAGCTGCTGCTGCCAAAGCTGCCGCCGGAGGATCTGTCAAGTAGGAGTCATTTGATCATCGCGTAGATCGACTTCAAAAACTGGCGATCGCTGTGATGTCATATTACAGCGATTGCGCTGCCCTTGATCGCTACACTCAGGGAATAGGGGACAGGAAACAGTAACGAGTGAACAGTGAACAGTCACACCGATACCAGTGTTGTAGGGGCGGGTTCCGCATTAATTTATGTCTCTAAGCGATAACTGATATAAACCCGCCCTTCTTCTTCACAGTCACCAGTTTTTCAGTTATTAGTCCTATTGCCTCTTGCATGGCTGCCTTCTGCCTTGTGTAGCATTATTTTTTCAATTTCAAATTAAAACATTAATAGCAGCTTTTGAAGGCATTTCTAGTTGATCATTTGTAAATCGACAACAGTCTTGGGTTAACAAAGCCTGATCTATTTCACCGAAGAGATGAAGGAAGACTGGCTTGAGATTTCCGACGTCGCATGGCTTCCCCGACGGTAACATTAACTTGAGCGCCAATTAGCATCACCAAAGACGCAATATAGAGCCACAAAAGCAAGATGATAAACGCTCCAATGGCACCATAAGTAATGTTATAATTCCCAAAATGGGTAACATAGAGACGAAACAAATTAGAAATCACCGCCCATAAAATAGCAGCTAAAATTGCACCCGGAACTAGGGGTGTTTCTGGCTGTCGTTGACTTGGCCCAAAGCGATAAATCAAGGCAAAATTTGTCGCTACAATTCCCAAAGCGATCGGCCATCTTAACTGTTTCCAGGTACTCGGTAAGGTTTTAAGGAGTAGACATTGTTGGACTGGCGGTTGTTCGAGACAGTCTTTGATTTGATCTAGGGGACAAGTTCCGACTGTTTCGAGAATACAACTTTTACGGGCAAGAATTTCGACGACCACATCGCTAATAAACACTAACCCACAGGCAACAATTAATAATAAAATAGTGCCGATAGCCAAAGCGATCGCGATTAATTTGTCTTCCCAAAAGGATCGGAGCCGCTCTCGGGGGACTCGATGAATATGGTTTAAAGCCACCATCGCCGAACCAATCACCCCAGAAAATAGCCAGATAGAGACGAGGAAACTAAAGGAAAATAACTCTTCACTGCGGGTAATCAGCATTCGTTCCCAAACCGTAGAAATCTGAACTTGCACTTCCTGGGGGACAACGACAGCCAGCAGGGTGCCCATTTCCTGAAGGGTATTCTGCAAGGAATCGGATAAACTAATTGCTGCGATGATCGACAGCAAAGCTGGAAATAGGGCTAAAGTCGAGTTATAGGCCATTTCTGCGGAAAGACCATTTAGGCGTTGTTCTGCGGTGCAGATCACAACTTCTTTGAGGGTTGTCCAGTTGATATAAAGAAAAAAGCGAAAAAAGTGGAAAATTCCCTTGGGGATTTTTCTCAAAATCGCTTTGAGATGGCGGTAGACAACAATTAAAGCATCTGCCGTTTTCTCTGCCGCTTGTTCGAGTGAAATCTTGAGTTTAGCGTGATTAAAGGTTTGCCATTTGCCTCTGTTCAACTCAAGTGAGATCCCAAACAGGCTCGCCAGTTGCTCAAGTAAGGTCTTGAACACCGCCCAAACCCAGGAAAACACTGCGACAATGAGATTGGCCAATAGCTCCGCCAACCGCTCGACGAGCTGATGAATCGCGATTAGGTAAAACACTTGCCGAAGTCTTAAACTATCCTCATTCTAAAATCTAAGTATTGAACAGTCTCCATCAAATTTGATATGGCTCAGGATGTCCGACAATGGTTAGATGAGATCAAACGCCTAAAACAGCAGTTAACCGAGGTGCAGCGTGAGCGGGATGCGGCGCTCGAGAGTGCCAACCAGTGGCGTCAGCTTTATAGTACCGAAGCTCAACAACGACGGGAAGAAGTCAAGCGCAATCAAGAAATAATAGGGGCTTTGCGATCGCAGCTTGAACAGTTAGAACAAAAGTTCTCGGTGCCTCAGAGTGAGATTTTATCGAAGGTGACGATTAATCGGGAAATTGAGCGACTACAATCTGAGGATGAGATGAAGGCGAAATTGGTGCAAGTGATGCTCGAACGTGATCGCGCTCGGGATCAAATTCGCCAGTTAAGTGAGTCTCTCGAACAGGAGAAAGCCAATCATCTGCAAACCCGCAATAGTTTAACAACGGCTTTGGGGGATACGGTTGACTTGTTAACGAAAGCCAAAGGTCAATCTTCATCCAGTCCGGGGGAAACGAAGCCGAAAATTGAACTGTTGCCCCCCGAAGCCTTTGAGGATCACTCCTCTAAATTGACTCAACTTCCCCAAGGAACTCAACTGCCTCTCCCTCAGCTTCCCCCAATGGATGAGTCTGAGGACTAGACAGTTGGGTTGTTGATTTTCAAAATTGTGTGCGGTCTATCCTAAAATCCCATGACTTTGGCGACGGTTTCAATATCGGGTGCTATGCCTTGTTTGAAGGGGTTGTTGCAGTGTTCGATCGCGGTGCTGGGATCTTTTAAGCCATTTCCAGTTAGGACACAAACGATGGTTGCTCCCGTCGGTACTTGGTCTTTGACTTTGAGTAAACCTGCCACAGAAGCAGCGCTAGCGGGTTCACAGAATATGCCTTCTTCTGAGGCCAGTAACCGATAGGCGGCTAAGATTTCATCGTCGGTGACGGCAGCAAAACTGCCTTGACTGGCTTGTTGGGCGGCGATCGCTAAATTCCAACTGGCAGGGTTGCCGATGCGGATAGCGGTGGCTAGGGTTTCCGGTTGGGCGATGGGATGACCCTGGACAATGGGGGCGGCTCCGGCAGCCTGAAATCCCATCATTTGGGGGAGGCGATCGCAATGGTTATCGGCGTGATATTGACAAAATCCCATCCAGTAGGCGGAGATATTTCCGGCGTTTCCGACGGGGATACATAGCCAGTCGGGAGCATTGCCTAAAGCATCGACTATTTCAAAGGCGGCGGTTTTTTGACCTTCTAGGCGGTAAGGGTTGACCGAGTTGACTAAGGTGACGGGATAATGGTCGGCGACCTCTCGCACGATGTTTAAGGCTTGGTCAAAGTTGCCTTGAATGGCTAAGACTTCGGCTCCGTATAACAAGGCTTGAGCGAGTTTGCCGACGGCGACATAGCCATCGGGAATGATCACAAAGGCTTTTAACCCAGCTCGGCGTGCATAGGCGGCGGCGGAAGCTGAGGTGTTTCCGGTACTGGCACAGATCACCGCTTTACACCCTTCTTCTTTGGCTTTGGAAATGGCCATCGTCATGCCTCGGTCTTTGAAGCTGCCTGTCGGGTTGAGTCCGTCGTATTTGACGTAAACTTGGACTTGTTTACCGATGATTTGAGCAATGGAAGGAACGGGAAGTAGAGGCGTGTTTCCTTCTTGCAAGGTGACAACGGGTGTCGCTTGGCTGACAGGAAGGTAGGGGCGGTATGCTTCAATTAAACCCGGCCAGCCCTTGAGTTGAACTTGATTGGTCGATAAAGTTAGCGTCATCTCGGTTTGAAGTTTGATTTCTAATTAAAAAAACTTGACAAATTTAATATTATATGTTATGTAGCGAACCGTTGAATTTTTCACAATTTGATGGCTCGATCAGTTGACAGAGCAGAGGGTTTAGTGCGATTCTTAATCCCAGTTTACCGTGTTTATCACAACTGATTAGAAAAACAAAGGGATTTGATCTGGCTCTCAATTCAAGTTTGCGTTTAGGTTACGGTATAGTTAAAACTCGTAAGTAAATATATTCAGATGCCTAGTCAACTGCTGATGTCAACACATTCATCTACTTTATCCCGGCCTGAGAACTTGGATGCAACGGTTAAACAAGCTAGCCGTGCAACGGACTCATCTGCTTCTAGCACTCTAAAACTAGGTTTGATTAAGTGTCCATACAATGTTGATCAGCAAGTGAAATTGCTTCACCTGCAAGCCGAGGTGGACACGCTGCTGTTGCAACTGCAAACCATCAAGCAGCAACGTTTGATCACTCCGCGAACAGAAGAACTGGACAGCATTTCCCGCCAAAACAAGCGGTAAAGGTATAATTGCATTGAGCAAATGTCATTGCTCTTGTAAACTGGAAGAGGGTAGAGCTTCATCGGTTATACTCGATGGCTTGACATCCGGTTAAAGGCTGCGACTTCCTGCTATCTCTGGTTATCAAAGCAGAGATGTTGCTAATATTATCTTTGAGCTTCAATCTCAACCCTTTAATTTCCCTTTTGAAATTAAGGTTTCTTCCAGGCTTGATCTTCCTGGAAATTTAAAACTGTTTAAGAACACACTAACTCAACTGTTTAGTGTAAGGATTTTACTGAGAAAAATCATCCATGACCCTATCTATTGAAAGTCCAGAGAGTCTAAAATCGACTCAGAACCCGTCCGATTTGCGCTTGAGAGATATTATAAAAACTCTACCTCGTGAAGTTTTCATCAAAAACAAACGCAAGGCCTGGACTGTAGTTATTATCAATGTTAGTCTTGTGATTTTAGGCTACATTGCGATCGCGTTATCTCCCTGGTTTTTACTTCCCATAGCTTGGATTTTTACCGGAACTGCATTAACCGGTTTTTTTGTGATTGGCCATGACTGTGGTCATCGTTCTTTTGCCAATAGTCGCTGGGTCAATGACTTAGTGGGTCATCTGGTCTTCTTACCCCTAATTTACCCGTTTCATGGTTGGAGAATTGGCCACAATCACCACCACAAACATACCAATAAAATGGGTGAAGATAATGCTTGGCATCCTTGGACTGTTGAAGTCTATGAAAACTGTGACACAGCGACTCAATTCGTGTACCAATTAGGCCGAGGACGGGTATGGTGGATTGCTTCTATCTTACACTGGGCTAATGTCCATTTTTACTGGCCAGAATTTGAAGGCAAACAACGAGAACAGGTGAAGTTTTCAGCTTTAGTTGTGATTGGATTTGCTGCAATTGTCTTTCCAACTTTAATCGCAACCACAGGGATTTGGGGATTTGTTAAGTTTTGGTTGATGCCTTGGTTAGTCTACCATTTCTGGATGAGTACCTTTACTTTAGTTCACCACACTTTCCCCGATATTCCGTTTAGCCCTGCCGAAAAATGGCACGAAGCAATGGCTCAATTATCTGGAAGTGTTCACTGCAATTATCCGGGTTGGGTAGAGTTTCTGTGTCACGATATTAACGTTCATGTTCCTCACCACATCTCTACTGCAATTCCTTCTTATAACCTGCGAAAAGCCTACAGCAGTATTAAGGAAAATTGGGGAGAATATCTCTATCCTGAACAGAATTTCTCTTGGGAACTGATGAAGGAAATTACAGATCAATGTCACTTGTATGACGAAGAAAACTGTTATAAATCCTTCAAGCAATATTACAGCAAAAACTAAGCTGATTGAAATTCAATTTTAGAGGCGTTCTCCCGGAACGTCTTTTTTTTGTCAGAGTTAGATATCCTCGCTTAAAATAAACTTCATCGCTTGATTTAAAAGTTCTTCTGGATTAACAATTTGTTCTAATTCTGTCGGTTCATAGCGTCCTTCTTCAACTTCTAGAGAAGCTTTGTTAATGGCTTGTGAATAGGCTTTTTTATTTAAAAATTCCCAAAAATTGTGAGAATATGATGCACCCTACATTGGTGATGAATTGATAAAATCTAATAAGTTTTTATCGGCAATAACATAAGTTTTTGCTGGATTTTTAAGCTTTTCAACTTTATTTTCTGCTACCGCTTTTTTTAACCATTCTCGCATTTGTCCGATTTGTACATCTAAACGTTCGGTGAGAGATTTATCATCTAACGGTTCTTGTAGATGTTTTAATAGAATTGGTAGAACCGCTTGATAAATTTCTTCAGCAGGAGAAACAGAACTAATTGGTTCTTCTAAAGTATTTGGTGCAGAAATAGATTCATTCTCTACTAATTTTTCCGCAGTTTCAGCCGGATGTGTTTCTAAATTTACTTCTAAATTAGAGACATTTTCTGAGATTGTTTCTGCCTCTTTTTCTTCCTCAATAGTTTTCTCTATTAATTCTGGCGGTTTTGAGAGAAAATTATGTAAATAATCATTCCACTCAATCAGTTTAAACGCTCTTGCACCTTGCTCAACCAATTGTTGATTTCCTTCGGGAACATTGTCTTCCATTCTCACCCAAAGCGGAACATCTTTCATTTTTTCTAACGCTTCAATTGCACCCGCCCAAGTTCCACCTTTCCCCACAGAAGAACTAATAACTAAAGCATAATTGGCTAAAGCATAAATATATTTATTCCGTCCCATTGCATTCCCCACAGAAAAACCAGCGTTGGGATCGTAGGTAGAAATTAAAGTTAGTTGACCCTCTCGAATACTGTCTCTATATTTGCCTAAAGTTGCAGCTTTGAGTAAACTATCTGCTAAGACACCGATGGCGTTTCCTCCGGCTTCTAATATCCCCAACATTGACGCTTGATCGACTCCTTTCGCTCCCCCGGAAATAATTTGAATTTCCTCTTTCGCACAAATTCGAGCAATTTGCTGAGTATATTCTACCGCTTCTTCGTCAATATCTCGCGAACCAACGACGGCTAATCCTCCTTTAGAAAGTAATTCTATCTCACCCACACCATAAAGAATTGCTGGGGCTGAATGTTTTAATCTTTGCTTGAGAAATCGAGGATATTCCGCATCACCCCGACCTAAAATCCAGACTCCTTGATTCGTCCATTGTTCGATAGCAAAAGCGTACTTTGCACCCCGTTCGAGTAAGCTTTCAATTCGGGTCGGATCGAGTTTTTCGCTGGCTAAATTTTTCAGGTCTGTTGGCTGATTTGGAGTTAATAAATCTTGAGGTCGCATCTGATTTTTATGCAACCATTTGGCTAATATATTATACTCTTTCAGGGTTAAGGGTTGAGGTTCAGCTTGTCGATTTTCTCCAAAACTTCCACAGAGTAATAAGATGGCTTGAGTATCAGCAGAAACCGTAAAATTCATCATCATTTAATCACTTGTAAAGCCTAAAGAATTCTGAGTCAAAGCAATCGGAAAAACGTTTCCACTTCCGGCTTGACGTAAAACAGCAGCAACGACTGTAAATGTCCAGCGAGAATCAACAAAATCATCCACTAAAAAAACCGATCCTTTCATTCCTTCCCAACTTTCAACTACAAACACACCATCTAAATTATGAGCTTGTTGATAGCTGTTACTCATGGTTTTTTGAGGTTGATTTTGACGAACTTTTTTCACCACCGGAACAAACGGTAATTCTAATTGATTGGCGAGTCGTTGGGCGAAGTTTGGAACTAATTCAGGACGTTTTAGGGAAGGTACACAAGTCACCCAACTCGGAAAAGGTTGAGGCTTCCAGCGTTGAATCATTTCCACCATGCCTTGTACTAAAGTATCACTAAAGTTGCCATCTTCATACTTTCCTTTTTTTACCAATTCTCCCCATCCCGCATCCCCCCAGAGAGATAATGATCGACCTTCTTCTGCCTTTAAATGTTTTTGAATGTTACCAGAAAAACCGTAAGTTTGCAAGGCTTGTGGAGTCCATTGTTTGCGAGGTGAAATAATTTGATCACTGCGGCGAAGATATTGAATAGCTTGATTAATTCGCTCTGTTGAACAGGTGATCGGAAGTAAAGGTTTCCCCAAACAAACCGCACATTTACCGCAAGGAACACAGTTAGGATCATCAAGAGCATGGGCGAGAAATTGCATTAAACAATGTTGAGTTTCCATATAGTCTCGCATCTGTTCTTGTTCTTGATAACGAATTTCAGTTAATTGTTGAATCTTTTTTAAATCCGGTTGATAAATTACAGGTGTAGCAAACCATTTAGAACCTCGTTTAGTGACGGGAGTTGGAGATTCCAGCGATAACAGTTTTAAGACTTTGGTAATTTGACCTTGAGAGAGGTTTAAATACTGCTGAATCTGAGGAATTGATAACCCTTCTTCGGCTTTATTTAGACTGTCTAAAACTTGTTGAGTATGAGCTTCTGGGGGGAAAGCGGTTTGAATAAAATAGTTGGTGATTTCTTCGTCTTCTTCCCCACTTAATAAAATACCATAGGCTGATTGCACCGCTCGTCCGGCTCGTCCAACTTGTTGATAATAATGAATGACTGAACCGGGACGTTGATAGTGAATTACAAACCCCAAATCGGGCTTATCAAAACCCATTCCTAATGCTGTGGTTGCAACTAATGCTTTGAGTTGATTATTCAACAGTTGATCTTCAAGCATTTCTCGGTTTTCTTGAACATCAGCATGGTAAGGTTTAGCATGAATTCCATTTTGTTGTAACCAATCAGCAATTCGTTCTGTATCTTTGACTGTTAACGCATAAATTATACCACTTCCCGGTAAATTAGGGAGGTTTTCAACTAACCATGCTAAACGTTCAGCAGGACTCGAAAGTTTAATATTTTGAAGCTTTAAACTTGAACGAGTTAAATTTCCTTTAAATAGCACCATATCCTCACCCAATTGAGCAACAATATCACGCACTACTCGATTATTTGCGGTGGCGGTTGTGGCTAAAGCGGGAATATTGCGGGGTAAGGCTTGTAACACTCGAACTATGCGGCGATAATCGGGACGAAAATCATGTCCCCAGTCCGATATACAATGGGCTTCATCAACAACAAATAATCCAATTCTTTGGGAAATTTGGGAGAGAACCGTGTTTTGAAATTCTTCATTTGCCAATCGTTCGGGAGAGATTAATAAAAGGTCAATTTCTCCATTAATTAATTGACTGCTAACAGCTTCCCAGTCTTCGGTATTACTAGAATTAATCGTTGCAGCTTTAACGCCAATTCGTTCGGCAGCTACAATTTGATTTCGCATTAAGGCTAACAACGGTGATATTAATAATGTCGGCCCGCTTCCTTGTTCTCTAAAAAGACGAGTTGTGAGAAAATAAACTAAACTTTTCCCCCATCCTGTCCGTTGTACGACTAACAATTGAGAGCGATTTTCTACTAATTCTGCGATCGCTTCCCACTGTCCAGAGCGAAAATTTGCATCAGGATTATTCAGGGCTTGACGTAATAGCAATAAAGCCCGATCTTTCAAAGCGTTATTCATTTTTAATGCACACTGATTCGTTAATTTGGCGATATTATTCTATTTTGAATGGTGTTTTTAGTTCAGACAAAGTTTCTTAAAAAATCTTAATTTTAGGGTAAATTATACCAACTAAAATTGAAATGAAACCCCGTTATATAGATTGTTAAATAATAGTATAGCGAGTTCTGTATAGGCGGGTTGTAGAAGCGGGTTGTAGAAGCGGGTTGTAGAAGCGGGTTGTAGGGGCGGGTTCGAGTTAAGCTAGAATTCTAACAGAAAACTGTTATAAACCCGCCCCATCCCCACAATTCCACCCAAAAATTACCAGAAAAGCGTGTTGTAGAAGCGAGTTGTAGGGGCGGTTTGTAGGGGCGGGTTCGAGTTAAGCTAGAATTCTAACAGAAAACTGTTATAAACCCGCCCCATCCCCACTAGAATTCTAACAGAAAACTATTATAAACCCGCCCCATCCCCACAATTTAACCCAAAAATAACCCGAAAATTATTGATAGGTTGGGGGCGGGTTTATTCAGGTTTTTTCTAGGTCATAAACATTAACGCGAACCCGCCCCTACAAATGGTGGGAATTATTGATAGGTTGGGGGCGGGTTTATTCAGGTTTTTTCTAGGTGATAAACATTAACGCGAACCCGCCCCGACAAACGTTTTTACTGTCCCCACCACAATTTAATCGTGTTGTCACAACTCCCACTGGCTAAGGTTCGACCATCGGGACTGAAAGCGACAGACCAGACCTTATGTGAATGTCCGGTGAGCGTGGCAATTTCCCGTTGAGTCCGCACATCCCACAATTTGATCGTGTAGTCATTACACCCACTGGCTAGGGTTCGACCATCGGGACTGAAGGCGACAGATATGACACTATCTGAATCTCCGGTGAGAGTAGCAATTTCCCGTCGGGTCTGCACATCCCACAATTTGATCGTGTAGTCATTACACCCACTGGCTAAGGTTCGACCATCGGGACCGAAAGCTACAGACAAGACATAATTAGAATGTCCGGTGAGCGTGGCAATTTCCCGTTGAGTCTGCACATCCCACAATTTGATCGTGTAGTCATCACTCCCACTGGCTAGGGTTCGACCATCCCGACTGAAGGCTACAGACTCGACCCCCTTTGAATGTCCGGTGAGCGTGGCAATTTCCCGTTGAGTCTGCACATCCCATAATTTGATCATGTTGTTAGAACTCCCACTGGCTAAGGTTCGACCGTCGGGACTGAAGGCTACAGACCCGATCCAACTTAAATCTCCGGCGAGAGTGGCAATTTCCCGTTGAGTCTGCACATCCCACAATTTGATCGTGTTGTCATAACTCCCACTGGCTAGGGTTCGACTATCGGGACTGAAAGCTACAGACGAGACATTATCTGAATGTCCGGTGAGAGTGGCAATTTCCCGTTGAGTCTGCACATCCCACAATTTGATCGTGGTGTCACAACTCCCACTGGCTAAGGTTCGACCATCGGGACTGAAAGCTACAGACCAGACAACATTTGAATGTCCGGTTAAAGTCGTGATTAAAGTAGGATTTTGCCAATATATCGGGGAAGTTTGAACAGGTTTTGGTCGAGGAGAAACTGGAGATTTATTTTTTAATGCTGAAATCGGGGAAGTTTTAACAGGTTTTGGTCGAGGATAAACTGGAGATTGATTTTTCAACGCTTGTAAAACTTCTGCAACGGACGAAAAACGATTTTCAATATTTTCTTGTAACAGCTTATCTAAAATTTTCCCCAATTCTTGACTCACCGAACCCTTTAAAGACGTTCGCCAGTTTCCCGTCCAACTGTAACCTTGTCTGACGAATAATTCGTAGGGATGTACATCGGTTAGCAGGTGAAAACAGGTTGCTCCCAAACTAAATAAATCACTCGCAGGATAAGCTTCGCCCCCTAACATTTGTTCGATGGGTGCATAACCGAACGCTCCGATTTGAGTCCCGATTTGAGTTGATAACACGGTTTTTGATAACTCTTTGGCAACCCCAAAATCGAGCAGAACAAACTGACCATCCTCCCGACGCTGGATAATATTTTCGGGTTTAATATCCCGGTGAATGACGTTTTTTTGATGGATAAACTCAATCACGGGTAATAAACTGAGTAACAGGTCTTTAACTTGCTGTTCGCTCCAAACGCCTTGCTGTTCTAAAAGTTCTGATAAGTTCTCGCCTTCAATATATTCTTGAACTAAATAAAGCTGGTTTGTGTCGTCAAAATAGGCGGATAATGTGGGAATTTGGTCATGTTTTCCCAGTTGTTGGAGTTGTCGGGCTTCCCGTTCAAAGAGTTCGATTGCTTTTTGTAATGCTGCGGTTCCCTGCACGCTCGGCACAAACTGTTTAACCACACAATATTCTTTTAGTTTATCATTATCTTCTGCCAAATACGTTCGACCAAATCCCCCCTGTCCCAACAGTTTAATGATGCGAAACCGCCCCCGCAGCAGGTCGGGGATTTTCACCCCGCAAGCCTGACAGTAAATTACGTTATCGGGGTTTTGCGGCTTAGGACATTGGGGGTTGATGCAGCATTTCATGGTTTGGAAGAATGATTATTTATTTCTATTTTGCCCGAATTTTCTGAAAATTAACCCTTTTGCGTTCATTGAATATTATACCCCAAATTGGGCGGTTTTATTGGCCAATAAAAACCCGGTTTCTTGAAGAAACCGGGTTTTTGTAACTTCTGCGAAACCGGGTTTTTGGGATAAAGCAGGTTTTTGGGATGTATTGCTGTTAAAATAATACAATTACTAAAACACTGTATCAATACACAAATCAATGCTAACCCAAGACAAACAACAAAAACACAATTGGAAACCGATTATTAAACAATTTGAAGCAATAGTCGGAAAACGGGGCGTGGTTCAACGCAAGGAAGAATTATTAGTTTATGAATGCGATGGACTCACCAGTTATCGCCAACGTCCCGCTTTAGTTGTCTTACCTCGAAGCACTGAAGAAGTCGCCGAAGCCGTGAAAATATGCGATCGCTATAATCTTCCTTGGGTGGCGAGAGGGGCGGGAACGGGCTTATCTGGAGGCGCTTTACCCGTCGAAGATTGTGTTTTAATTGTCACGGCGTTGATGCGAAAAATCCTAAATGTTGACCTCGAAAATCAACGAGTTGTCGTACAACCGGGGGTCATTAATAATTGGGTAACGCAAACCGTTAGCGGGGCGGGATTTTATTATGCACCCGATCCTTCCAGTCAAATTATTTGTTCAATTGGCGGAAATGTTGCGGAAAATTCTGGGGGAGTTCACTGTTTGAAATATGGGGTAACAACCAATCATGTTTTAGGCTTAAAAATTGTCACGCCTGAAGGTGAAATTGTTGATATAGGCGGGGAAGTTCCCGAAATGCCGGGATATGATTTAACAGGTTTATTTGTGGGTTCGGAAGGAACGTTAGGAATAGCCACAGAAATCACGTTAAGAATTCTCAAAGCCCCAGAAAATATTTGTGTTTTATTGGCAGATTTCCCCACCATAGAAGCGGCAGGGGCGTCGGTTTCTGATATTATTAGTGCGGGGATTATTCCAGGGGGAATGGAAATCATGGATAATCTCAGTATTAATGCGGTTGAAGATGTTGTGAATACGGGGCTTTATCCGCGAGATGCCGGGGCGATTTTGTTAGTTGAAGTTGACGGTTTAGAAGTCGAAGTCGCGGAAAATAAACAACGAGTTGCGGAGATTTGTAAAAACAACGGGGCGCGTAATATTACAGTAGCTTCTGACCCAGAAAAACGCCAAAAAATTTGGAAAGGACGGAAAGCAGCGTTTGCAGCAGCAGGTCATGTTAGCCCGGATTATTATGTGCAGGATGGGGTAATTCCGCGTACTCAAATGGTTTATGTTTTGAAAGAAATTGAGGCTTTGAGTGAGAAATATGGTTATCGAATTGCTAACGTATTTCATGCGGGAGATGGCAACCTTCACCCGTTGATTTTGTATGATAATTCTGTTAAAGGGGCGTTAGAAGTTGTTGAAGAAATTGGCGGAGAAATTCTCAAGATTTGTGTGAAAGTTGGGGGAAGTCTTTCGGGGGAACATGGCATAGGTTCGGACAAGAGTTGTTATATGCCGGAAATGTTTAATGAAACGGATTTAGAAACGATGAAATGGGTGCGAGAGGTGTTTAATTCTAAGGGTTTAGCTAACCCCGGAAAGCTATTTCCTACGCCTCGAACCTGTGGAGAATCTGCGAAAGTTCAGAATGTGAAACAGTTTGAAGGGGCTGAGGTTTATTAAAAATAATCCCCCTAAATCCCCCTTGAAAAGAATCCCCCTAAATCCCCCAATCCCCCTCCCGTCCCCCTTAATAAGGGGGAAGCCAAAGGAAGCTTCGCTTTGATTTATACGGGGGACTTTTAAGCCTATTCCTTCCTCTTATTCCCCCCTTTTTAAGGGGGGCTAGGGGGGATAAAAGGGGGGTGGGGGGTTAGGCGAGGGGGAATTTTTCCGGTTCCCTCTCCTCGTAGGAGAGGGTTAGGGAGAGGTAAAAAAATTAGGTTTAACTTTGAGATAACCGCTTAACTTCTCCTCCCCCTAACATCTGATGAGTTTCTGCTAATAAAGTAGGAATTTTGTCAGCGTTGGGGCTATTTGCCAAACAGTCTTTTAAATCAACTTCTTCAACAGTAGCGGCGTTTTTTCCGGGGAACCAATGACCCCCATTTCCTAATAAATTATACCGCATTTTTCCGTATTCTACCAGATCGTAAGCGATCGCCAAATTTCGCAGCCATAAAATAACGGGAATATTGATGTTATTGGGCGTATTTTCAGGGGTGGGTAAGCCTATTTGCCAAGTTTTAAACCAATCTTTTCCTAAAGATGCGATCGCCTCTTGTTCTAAGCGTTCTAAAATGGGAGGTAAAATTTCATCATATCGATATAATAGATTAATCGTTTTTAAATGTTCATCAAAATCAGTGGGTTTAGAAGCCCCAATACTCAAGGTATGCACTGAGGGATGACTCAAACAAAACAAGTCATTAAACACCATTGGACTCAACGGTGAACAAAGTTCAACCAATTTTTTAGGCGGGTTATAGAGTTTTCCACCTTTGTCTGAGGGACTAATAATAAATACCCCAAGATCATGGCGAGTTGCGGCTTCAATGGCAGGCCAGTTTAACTGATTGATATAATACCAATGCAGGTTTACATAATCAAATTGATCGGTTTCTATGGTTTTTGTAATCACATCAGTCGGCCCATGAGTGGAGAAACCAATAAACCTTACTTTGCCTTGATCTTGAAATTTTCGGGCTTCATCAAGACAACCACCGGGTCGAATTGTCCAGTCGAGTGTCTCGGGAGTATTAATACCATGAATCCCCAATAAATCGATATAATCTAACTGCAAAAAAGCCAAAGATTGATGAAATTCACGGCGAAATTCTTTGGGGTCTTTAGTGGGAGAAACTTTGGTTTGAACAATCAATTGTTCACGGGGAAATTTAGGTAAAATTTGCCCGAGTTGCATTTCGGAAGTTCCATATCCCCTAGCCGTTTCAATGTGATTAATCCCACATTCGAGAGAACGATGAATGGTCGCTTCTAGATTTTTTTGATTCTCAATTGGAATTTGATCGGCTGGAATATCTTGCCATTTGTGCTGATACCGCATTCCTCCACAAGAGAATACAGGCATCGGCAATTCTGTACGTCCAAATCGTCTATAATACATCATAGGAATGAGAGGACTAACGACTTTATTTTCCAGTTTATCTATTCCATTTTAATCCATACAGAGACGTTCGGCCGGAACGCCTCCGAACGGTGAGAAAACTTAAGAAATTTCGCGGACTAAGGGTTTTCCGTCTTTGATTTCTCCGACTAATATCACGTCAGCAACGCCCACAAACAAACCATTTTCTAATACACCGGGAATATTATTGAGGGTTTTTTCTAATTCTGCGGGGTTATCAATGGAGTCAAACTTGACATCAATTACCATATTTCCTTGGTCGGTAATCACTGGCCCTGCTTTTTTAACGCCCATTCGTAGGGTAGGTTTTCCGCCTAATTTTTCGATTTTTTGCATCACGGGAGTAATGGCTAAAGGCATCACTTCTACAGGTAGTAAAAATGTTGATCCGAGTTTATCAACCAGTTTAGAACTATCCACAACCACGATAAATAGATCGGCTAAAGTATCGACTATTTTTTCGCGAGTATGCGCCGCTCCTCCGCCTTTAATGAGGTTCTTATTTGGATCAACTTCATCGGCGCCATCAATGGCAATATCCATGTGATCAATGTCATCTAATGTGACGAGTGGAATGCCATATTGTTTGGCAAGTACAGAGGCTTGAAATGAAGTCGGAACGCCCTTAATATCTTTGAGTTCTCCACTTTGAATACGTTCTCCTAAATACTGAAGGGTGTAGGCTGTGGTTGACCCCGTACCCAATCCGACAATTGAACCGGACTGGACGCGATCGGCGGCGGCTTTTCCGACTTGCTGTTTCATTAATTTAACAGGATCTTGTTCGCTCATGTTGATGATTCCTAAATTTAGAGTCGTTTTTGGACAATTGGCAATTAAAATTTTAATTACCCCCTGTTTACTTTAGCGCGTTAGGTGCATTCTAGAATAGTAGATCGGTTTAAATTGCAACTTTGAGGGTGAATTCTCAAGGTGTTACCATCAAATTGACAAATCTCATGCTTACCCAATTTGCGACTCGTCTAAAAATGGACTTAACTTGGCTATTCTCCATGATTTCTCAGAAGATTGCAAAATATAGGGTCATCTCATCTGACCCTAATTTATCTTTTTGACAATCTCATCGGTATCCTACCACAATTATTAAAGTAGATCAAATCTGACTGTAATTTTCAATAGACAACGCTTAAATCAAGGAGTTTTGTGTGAATTTTTCATCAGTTGAGACTTGTTTTAAAACCGGAATTGAGTTTCAAGAAGCGGGGAACTTTGAAGAGGCGATCGCCTCTTATCAGCAAGCCCTGAAAATGACTCCCCATCAACCCAAAATTTATCAGAAATTGGCGGAAGTCTTGGTTTTAAATGGGCAGTTGGAAGCGGGAATAAAAGCGATTCAAACGGCTATCAATCTTCAGCCCAATTTTGCTGTTGCTTATTTAAGCTTCGGTAATATCCTCCAACAACAAAATCAAATTGACTTGGCAATTTGGGCTTATACTCAAGCGTTGGATCTACAACCCAACTTCACAGAAGCCCGTGCTAACCTGGGCAGTATGTATTACCATTTAGGGCGTTTTTCAGAAGCGATTCACTGTTATCAACAGGCCATTTCGCTTCAACCGGATGCGGCTGTTATTTACTGGATGTTGGGTAATGCTTTTTATCAAACGCATCAACTCGAACAAGCGATTTCCTGTTTTCAAAAAGCAATTTACCTGGAACCAAAACAAGCTAAATTTTACTTAAAGCTTGCTTATATTTTAGCAGACAAGGGTCAAAAAATACAAGCTATCTCTTATTATCAAACAATTATTAGATTACAACCCGATTGTTCAGAAGCTATTGATGCACTCGCTCAATTGACTCAAGCTTCTGTTCCTTCTAACTTTGCAGATAATCTCACAAGTTTAACCTTTCTTTCTGAGTCTAATGAACAATTTGAAGAAGGCGGCGTTGACTTAGCGAGTCCGTTATCAGAAGCAACAGAACCCGAACCAAGCCGTCACTCAACTCCAGCGACAACAGAAGAAATTTTTGTTGAAAATACAGAACCGTTTGAGTTATCGTATAGCAATTTTCCCGACTTACAAGCCTATCGATCTCAAGCGAATTTATATTGTAATCAAGGTCAATTTGAAGAAGCAATCGCCCTTTGTCAGCAAGCTTTAAAAATACAACCTAATTTTCTACCCGCTTACGTTACATTAGGCAATTCACTCTACTTTCAAGGCAAACTAGAAGCGGCAATTCGCGCCTATTCTCAAGCATTAGAACTTCAGGAAAACTTAGCGGAAATCTATGGAAATCGCGGCACAATGTACGCCAAACTTGATCGAATAGATGAAGCGATCGCTGATTATCAAAAAGCCCTGGAATTAGAACCCAATCTCACCGTTGTCCATTGGAATTTAGGAAAGATTTTTCAACGTTTGGGAAGACTGGATGAAGCCGCTTCATGTTGGAAAACAGCCTTAGAAATTCAACCGAACTTGAGAGGGGCAAAACTACAGGTTGAATTAGGTAATCTTCTCAAAAATCAGAAAAAATTTACAGAAGCTATTTCCTGCTATCAAAAAGCCTTAGAAATCCAACCCAATGAAGCGGAAGCCTATGTTAATTTAGGGTGTCTCTACTCCGAACAAAAAAATTATGAAGCCGCAATTCAATGCTTGAAAACCGGAATTAAACTCAATCCTCATCATCCAGATTTATATTTAAATCTAGGCTTTGCTTTAGTTAATTTAGGGCGCACCCCAGAAGCGATGAACTGTTATCAAACTTTGCTACAAGTTCAGCCAGATACTTCAGAAGCTTATGCAAGTTTAGGGAATCTTTATTCGGGTGCGGGTCAAGTTGAACAAGCCATTAAAAATTACGAACAAGCGATAAAAATTAAACCAGACTGGGCAGAAATATACTGTCGTTTAGCCCATATTCAAAAGCAAGATCAACCCCAAGCCGCAATTAAAAACCTAGAAAAAGCGATTGAACTTAACCCCAACTATATTGAAGCCCATCAACAACTTTGTGATCTTCTTAGTCATTCAACAAATCTGACGAAAGCCCGAAAAGCGGCTGATCAATATTGTCAACAATGCGGTGAAAAAGTTCCGGTTTTATCAGCCATTGCTTATATTTTTGCTTATACTCAATCCGGGGCTTGTCAACAATCACTTACAAAACTCATAGAACTTGAAATAATTTGTCAGGAACGCATCAAAACCTTCTCCCTATTTGAAGTGAATCTACTGTATGAAATTTTAATTTTTATTGTTTCTCATGTGCGAGATGCTTTAGTTGATAATGCCAATCTCTATAAACTCATCGCGGCTGAATATTATCAAAGACGAGTGCTACAACCGTTAAAAATTGTTGAAAATCCGGCAAGTTTATCACCGAACGCTTTAAAAATAGGTTTTATTTCCAAACACTTTCGTCGTCACTCTGTCGGTTGGTGTAGTGAAGCTATTATTCGGGAATTATCAGCAATTACACCCCATGTTCATCTGTATGTAAGCGGACGATTACAAGCCGATGCAATCACCCAAAAATTTGAACAAATCGCCCATAAATTATACTGGCCTAAGTCCTATCCGAATGGCTTTGCTTCTGCCGAAGAATTAGCCCAAGAAATTTCACAGGATCAAATTGATATTTTAATCGATTTAGACTCCGTAACTGTCCCCGCAAACGTACAGATTTTAAATTATTCACCCGCTCCCGTATGTCTAACTTGGCTGGGTTTTGATGCCCCTTATATCACCGATAAACACTATTTTCTCTGTGACTGGAATACTCACCCAGCAGGACGAGAACAACATTATCGTGAAAAATTAATTCGCTTACCGGAAACTTCGGTGGCGATTTCAGGATTATCGAGTCATCAAGTGAATCGAAATATCATTAGAAAACAGCTTGGAATTGATGCAGATAAACTGGTTTATTTATGTGTGGCTCCCGGTCGAAAAACGAACTTTGAAATGATTGAAGCACAAGTTAAAATAATGAAAGCTGTACCGGATAGTTTAATGATTCGTAAAGGTCAAGGCGATCATCTTTTAATTCGAGAAATGTATCATCAAGCTTGTGAAGAACAAGGCGTAGATTTTAATCGGATTCTGTTTATTGGATTAACTAAAACAGAGGAAGAACATCGGGCGATTTATCAAGTTGTTGATGTTTTATTAGACTCCTATCCTTACAACGGTGGAACTCACAATTTAGAAGCCTTGTGGTCAAATTTACCGATTTTAACGAGAGCAGGTGAACAATATCTTTCTCGCATGGGTTATGCTTTTTTACAAGCAGTTAATCTGGATCAAGGTATCGCTTGGAGTTGGGAAGAATACACAGAAATCGGGATAAAATTAGGAAGGGATGCAAATTTGAGAACTCAAATTAGAGAGCATTTAATTGGGTCAAAACAACCGGAAAAATTAGCACCCCTATGGAATCCGAAAAAGTTAGCTCAAGAAATGTATAAGGTGTTTGAAAAATTACGCTTTGAAAGTCACTAAGTTCTCTTTCTTAAGACTGAATTTTAAATCAAACCTAAACCCATGAGAACTTTTTCTTTATCTGATAAATTGCCGATCATTCGTTGAGAGGGTTCAGGTAAAGCTTTAATCAGTGTAGGAACCGCAACAATATTTTCAGCTTGTAACAATTCGGGCTGTTTATAAATGTCGATCACTTCTAATTCATGTCGTCCTGCTAGATATTCATCACAAATCTTTTTAAGATTTTTCAGGGCGATCGCAGACTGTAAGGTTGTTCCCGCAATATACAAACGCAAGCTGTAATGTTCCTCTCTTTTTTCAATTAAAACTTTCTCGAAGGCTTCAATAGAGTTTTCAGTAGACTTTTCTTTCATAGCTTATCACCGCCTTGATTTGTATAAACTTTATGAATTTCTAATCCCACTAAAATCTTTTCTTTGTTAGACAGATCTCCAATAATCTTCTTAAAAGGTGTCGGCAGTTTTCTCACTAAAGTGGGCAAAGCAATAATTTGATCTTGTTTGGCTATCTGGGGATTTTCTAACAAATCAATCACTTCAATGTTATATTGCTCCCTCAAATATTCCTCACAAACTTTTTTCAAATTTTCAAACGCCTTTATTGAACGATCTGTATGTCCAGCAACATAGAGTTTAAACTCCCAATGATCATTGGAAGCTAGGGCTTTAACTGGCTCGTAACTTTCCACGTTTTCCATCAATTTAATTGGTAATTATTCCTGCGAAATCTATAAAGTTATCCACAAAATCAGAACTTTAAAACTTAGTTCTCCCAACTGATTTGTTCATCGGCTTGACGCCTTTTCGCCATTGTTATTCTGTCTTGGAACAATAGATCTTGTGAACATTGTTCATACTGCATCATCAAATCTAGTTCTTCTTGTTCCGCCTCCAGTTTAGCTTGCAGAGCTTCAATTTTTGATCGGACTATCACTTGTTGACGCTCTAGTTCTCTCTGTCTACGTTCAAACTCCTGCTTCCGAGCCAATTTATTTGCTCTTTCTTGAGCCTCTTGAATGGTGCGAGCGCTTCCAGTCAGAACCTGACCTTGCCCTAAATACACATCACTCAGTTGAATTCCCTGCTTCGTTAACAGCATTTCTCGCATTTGATTGGAGTGTTCCATCCCCCGAGATTTCAACACATAAAGCAGACGATTTCGTTCACCATTGGTTTCAATCATCCGTACTTCTAACCAAGTATCCATCAAGGATGAAACGCCAATTTCAGTAAACTCAAGAGGATTGCCACCGGCAATTAAATTCGTCAATAAAACCGTGATTTGTTTGCTCTTGAAAAAGTCAATCAAACGGAATAAAAAAGCTTTAGCTTGTGTTAACGTTCCGCTCATCGTCAGATTACTCATCGGATCAATAATCACAACGCTGGGCTTGACTTGATGAATCAGGCGGTACAATGTAACTAAATGCAACTCTAAACCTGTAGCTGTGGGACGTTCAGCCTTGAATGTCAGTAATCCTTTTTCAACAAAAGGTTCTAAATCAACACCCACAGAACGCTGGTTACGGATAATTTGCTTTGGCGCTTCCTCAAAAGCAATATACAGACAATGTTCTCCCTGGCTACAAACGGCTTGAGCAAAATGGGCGGCGAGAGTGGTTTTTCCGGTTCCGGCGGTGCCTGTAATCAGAATACTACTTCCTCGAAAATAGCCTTCTCCTCCGAGCATGGCATCCAAACGAGGAATTCCGCTTGAAATTCGTTCATTAGAAACTTCATGTTCCAAACCGACAGAAGTAATCGGCAAAACCGAAATGCCATTTTGATTGATCAAAAACGGATATTCATTGCTTCCGTGACAAGAACCTCGATATTTAATAATTTGTAAGCGACGAGTTGAGACTTCCTCTTGGATACGCTGATCGAGTCTGATCACGCAGTCAGAAACATATTCTTCTAAACCGTGTCGAGTCAGACTATTATCGCCCCGTTCTCCAGTGATAATTGCGGTGACTCCTTTGGTTTTCAGCCAGCGAAATAACCGTCGTAATTCCGCTCGGATAATCGCAGTATTAGACAGTCCAGCAAACAAGACTTCAATCGTATCGAGAACAACCCGTTTGGCACCGATGAGATCAATCGCACAACCTAAGCGAATAAATAAAGCTTCTAAATCATATTCGCCGACTTCTTGAATTTCTTCGGGGTCGATGTGAACATAGTCAATACTGATTTTATTTTCCGCCGTCAGTTGGTCTAAATCCCAACCCAGAGAAGCGACGTTTTCAGTCAATTCTTGAGCTGTTTCTTCAAAGGCCATAAACACGCCCGGTTCATTGTATTGAACGGCACCCCGCACCAAAAACTCCATTGCTAACAAGGTTTTACCGCAACCCGCCGTACCACAAACCAGAGTTGGCCGTCCTTTTGGCAGTCCGCCCAGAGTAATTTCATCTAATCCATTGATGCCTGTCGAACACTTGGGCAGTTCTTTTTGTGGTGATGGAATTTGACGATTAAGTTCGAGCATACTAAAGCTTTTTCAATCCCTAATTTAACGATTTTAAAATCAACAGCATTTTTCATGCTTTCCCAAAGTTTATGAAAGATAGACCTTCTATTCTATTCTATTCTAGCTAGCTTCCGCAAAAATATCATCCAGCCCGAAAAATTTCTGAGATAAACTTTAGGATTTTCTCAAAAAAGTCGGTGGGTCAAACACAGTAGCACTCAAGGTTTCAGGTGTTCAACTTCACCGACTCTATAAGTTTTGTGAAATTATTGTGAATTGAAACTCAATCGTGCAATTGCCGATCAATCAAACGACCTAACGTTTTCATCGCCTGTTCGAGTTGATATGACCAGGGTATTCCACAGTTGAGACGGAAGCAATTTTGATAACTTCCTGAAACCGAAAAAATCGCACCAGGGGCAATACTAATTTTATGCTGAAAAGCCTGATGATAAAGGAGCATTGAATCAAATTTTGGCGACAATTCAACCCACAAAACATGACCGCCCGTTGGTCGAGTTACCTTGGTTTCATCGGGAAAATATTCATAAATCGCTTGCGTCATTCTGATCACTTTTTCTTGATAAGAACGCCGCAATTGTCGGAGGTGGCGATCATAGCCTCCATTGGATAAAAAAGCAGCGATTGTAAGTTGATTGACCGGAGCGGTGTTAATATTCGTAATCAATTTTAGCTGTTCAATTTCCGTTTGATAACGACCCGGAACCGCCCAACCTACGCGCAAACCGGGAGATAATGTTTTACTGCAAGATGCACAATACAACACTAATCCCTTGCGATCAAAAGCTTTAATCGCTTTCGGACGATTTCCCTCAAAGCCTAAATCTCCATAAACATCATCTTCCACCAACGGCACATCATACCGTTCTAAAATTTCTACCAATTGCTTTTTCTTGTGATCACTCATACAACTTGCTAAAGGATTACTAAAATTAGAAACGACAGCGCAAGCGGCAATATTTCCTTGTTGAAGTGCGGCTTCTAATTCTTCAAGAATTAACCCTTCTCGGGTATGAGTTGGCAGTTCTAATGCTTGTAAATGCAACGATTCTAAAATTTCTAATAAGCCATAATAACAAGGCGACTCAATGGCTACTGTATCTCCCGGTTTAGTCACCGCCCGTAAAGACAAATAAAGCGCTTCTGTCGTGCCATTTGTCACCAATATCTGTTCAGGCGTGATCGAACAACCCGCATCCATCAGACGACGGGCGACTTCGTGACGAAGCGGTTCGCAACCCGGAAGCGGATCATAGGCGTGACAAACTTCAGGGTACTGGCGCATCACCTGTCCCATTAAACGGTTGAGGGCTTTGATAGGAAACAGTTGAGGATCAGCCACCGCCGCCCCTAAACGGATAATACTCGGATCTCGCAGGGCGACGTTGATCCGAAACGCGATCGAGCTGTCCACCTGATAAATGCGACGGGGAGGCGTGGAAGGCTTCGGTTCATCGCGATAAGACAACAAAGAGGTTTGTTTGACAAAATAACCCGACTGGGGACGCGCCCCAATAAAACCCCGATCTTCGAGGAGGCGATAGGCTTCTAACACCGTCGAGATGCTGACGTTCATCTGTTTGTGCATCCGTCTGACCGAGGGAATGCGATCGCCCGGTTGCAGCGTGCCTTCTTCTATGAGGGACTGGACGCGATAGGCGACTTGTTCATACAAGTTGGTGCGATCTGATTTTTCCAGAGGTTTGAGGTTCATAGCGGTCAAGTGTGAGGCTCTCAAGATAGTGATCAATACAGTTCTAACCGTTTACTCGCATAACAGTTACTTAAAGTTAAAACTGTTATGGTTACAAATAATTATAACTGCCTCTGTTTTATTGCCGCTAAGTTCGGCATGATGATAATCAGCAATAACAGGAGTTAAAACTCTAAAAATATTCAGGATGTAGATGAAAATTAACTGAGGAGTAATTGCCATGAAAACCACTGCAAATTCCAGATCTTTACCGTCTTTTGATTTCGTTTCAAAGAGCCACAACTTTGAGCGAAAACTTGCTAAAATATTAGTTCGTCTCACTCAAGCTATTCTCCGATTTTTAGTCGGCAGTTCAGAACCCAAAATTTGGCAAACTCAAAGACGAGATCAAACTTTAATTTGGCACGTTTACGATCCGCAAACCCAACGTTCCAAAGAATTTTTCAGTGAGGAGGAACTAAGAATTTGGCTAGAACAACGCTATTATAGCAGAAGTCAGGAGACAGGAGACAGGAGACAGAATTGAAACCTTTATCATAAAAGGATTTGACAGAAAAACAGTGGGTAGAAACCCGGTTTCTAGCAGAAACCGGGTTTCTGGTTTGTACCTCATACGAGCGCTATTCTCATTAACTAATAATAAGAGCTAATCATCATCTTTGGAGATTTTATGCTAATCTATGACTTCAAAACCAACACCCTTGACTCGAAATCCGTTCAAAACCTACAGATCCTATTAAATCTCATTCATCAATTCTGGAGATTTAGTAAAAATTACGGCGACTTGATCGCCACGCCCTTACAATATCGGGAAAAGTGGAATAAAACTCAGAACCGGAAATAGATTACAAGCCTTGTCTCAAAAACCCACAGGCGGGTTCACCTCAATTTATTCATCCCACAAATAAGCTTGCTCAACCCACCCTAGAGGACTTAATAAAGTTAAACTGTTCGTCATTTCAACCTGATGATCAATTAAAGCAAATCATTAATTATAGTCCGATCCTCTAAGTCGTTACCAATAAAAAACAGGTTTAAAGCCCCGTCGTTCACGACGGATTATTGTATGCTACAATAACTTATCGTGGTGCAACAATGATAGACATGATTGTCTATGAAATGAAGCTACAAGGAACAAAAGCCCAGTACAAAAGGTTAGACGAAGCTATCCGTACTGGTCGCTTTGTTCGCAACAGCATCATTAAAGCATGGATAGACGGTCAAATCAAAAGTCGTAACGATGCTTATACCTACTGCAAACTGTTGTCAGACAACCCGAGTTTTCCCTGGGTAAACCAACTCAATTCTATGGCTCGACAAGCCCACGCAGAAAGAGCATGGGCATCCATTGAGAGGTTCTATAAGAATTGTCGGCAAAAAATATCCGGTAGAAAAGGATTCCCAAAGTTTAAAAAGTACCAAGTTCGAGCATCTGTTGAGTACAAAACATCGGGTTGGGTGCTTTCAGAGGATAGACGTTATTTAACGTTTTCTGATAAGTTTCAAGCAGGTACATTTAAACTTTGGGGTAGCCGAGATTTACACTTCTATCAACTCCAACAAATTAAACGGGTTAGAGTGATTAGAAGACACGATGGGTATTATGCTCAATTTTTAATCGATCATACCAGAGAGGAAAACAAAGAACTCAGTAACAAACAAACAGGTTTGGATGTCGGTTTAAACCATTTCTACACAGATTCCACCGGGATACAGGTAGAGAATCCCCGTTTTCTAAGAAAAGATGAGCGACGAATTAAAAAGCTGCAACGTCGGTTATCTCGAACAAAAAAGGGAAGTCAAAACCGCTCAAAAGCCAGAAATCGTTTAGGTAGAAAATATCTTAAGGTTTCACGCAGGCGTAACGATTGGGTTTGTAAACAGGCCCAACACGTCATACAGTCTAACGACTTGGTAGCGATAGAAAACCTACGGATACGCAATTTGGTGAAAAACCATCATTTAGCCAAATCAATTAACGATGCGGCTTGGTACAGGTTTAGAGAATGGTTAGAGTATTTTGGGAGAATTTATGGGGTGACAGTGATTGCTGTTGAACCCGCATATACTTCTCAAAACTGCTCAAATTGCGGTGAAAAGGTTGTCAAAACTCTCAGTACGAGAACTCATAAATGTCCTCACTGTGGGTATGTAGCAGACCGGGATGAAAACGCCGCCAAAAACATTCTAAAATCTGCATTAAAACAGCTATCAAATACCGTCGGGCAGATGGAAATCAACGCCTCCCGAGAGACTGATCTCTGCTTAAGTGGGGAAACCCAGTTGAGTAAGTCAACTCGACGAAAGAGGAAACCCAAACAGTGATGTTTGGAATCTCCGTCGTTTACGGCGGAGAGGATGTCAATCCTAGTCAATTTCAATCCGTGCATAAGAGGAGTGAGGATACAATCTAGTAAAACATAGCTGTTCCGTGTAATTGATTTGAGGAAAAAACGACATGACTCAGACTACATCAAACTCAGAAAATACAGATAAATTTCAATTTTGGATTGATCGGGGGGGTACTTTTACTGATATTGTCGCCCGAACTTCATCAGGTCAAACACTCGCCCATAAACTCCTCTCAGAAAATCCCGAACGCTATCAAGATGCAGCCATTCAAGGGATTCGAGAAATCTTAGAATTATCTCCCGATGAACCCATTCCCAGCCATCGGATTTCTGAAGTCAAAATGGGAACCACCGTCGCGACAAATGCCCTGCTTGAACGCAAAGGCGATCGCACAGTTTTAGTGATTACAAAAGGGTTTAAAGATGCGTTAAGAATCGGCTATCAAAATCGCCCCGATATTTTTGCCCGTGAGATTATTTTGCCGGAAATGCTCTATGAAAAAGTTGTTGAAGTCAATGAACGTTATGATGTTTCAGGGAATGAATTAAAAGCGGTTGATCTTTCCTCGCTACAAACCGATTTACAAGCCGCTTACGATACCGGAATTCGGAGTTGTGCCATTGTTTTAATACATGGCTATCGTTACCCCAAACACGAACAACAAATCGCTGAACTTGCCCAAAAAATCGGCTTTTCTCAAATCTCCGTTTCTCACGCAGTCAGTCCGTTAATGAAGCTGATTAGTCGAGGCGATACAACAGTTGTTGATGCCTATCTTTCCCCGATTTTACGCCGTTATGTCGAACAAGTTTTGAGTCAGTTAAACAGTGGAAGTGAACCCGTTTCGTTACTGTTTATGCAGTCGAATGGTGGCCTAACAGATGCCCGTAATTTTCAAGGAAAAGATAGCATTCTTTCCGGGCCTGCGGGGGGAATTGTTGGGGCTGTTCAAACCAGTTTACGGGCAGGTTTTGAGAAAATCATTAGCTTTGATATGGGCGGAACTTCGACTGATGTTGCTCATTTTAACGGCGAATATGAACGGGAATTTGAAACAGAAATTGCAGGCGTGCGGATGCGAGTTCCGATGATGGCTATTCACACCGTCGCCGCAGGTGGGGGTTCTATTGTGCGGTTTGATGGTTCCCGTTATCGGGTTGGGCCAGAGTCAGCCGGGGCAAATCCTGGGCCTGCTTGTTATCGCAAAGGTGGGCCGTTAACCGTAACAGACTGTAATGTAATGTTAGGGAAAATTCAGCCCGAATTCTTTCCGAAAGTGTTTGGAATTGACGGAAATTTAGCGTTAGATGGGGAAATTGTTCGTCAAAAATTCCAAGAGTTATCAACAGAAATTCAAACCCAAACCGGAAATCATCGAACTCCTGAAGAAGTGGCTGCGGGATTTATTGCCATTGCAGTGGAAAATATGGCAAATGCGATTAAAAAAATCTCATTACAACGAGGTTATGATGTTTCTAACTATACGCTTTGTTGTTTCGGGGGTGCTGGCGGTCAACACGCTTGTTTAATTGCCGATACTTTGGGCATTCAACAGGTATTTATTCATCCTTATGCGGGGGTTTTGTCAGCTTATGGAATGGGTTTAGCGGATATTCGGGCAATCCGAGAACGGTCAGTAGAAGCAACCCTAACTCAAGAATTAATCCCGCAGTTTCAAACTATTTTAACAGAATTAGAACGGGAATGTAAACAAGAATTAACGGCAAATTTAGAAAAAATGACTTCCGCAAAAGTCAATTTAAAATATCAAGGAACTGATTCCACCCTAACCGTTAATTTTGCCAGTTATCACACCATGAAAGCCGAGTTTGAACACAAACATCAAACTATTTATGGCTTTGTGCGAGAGGGGAAAGATTTAATTGCAGAATCTGTTTCTTTAGAAGTCATTCAACAGATGGAAACTCCCGTTGAAGCGCTCATTTATCGCACTCGTTCCCAGCCGCCTTTACCCATCGCAACCGTACAAATGTATACGCCCCAAGGATGGCAAAATACACCCCTATTTCAGCGAGAAGATTTACAACCTGGAGATGCAATTATCGGCCCTGCAATTATTATCGAAGGTACAGGAACTAACATTATAGAACCCAGTTGGCAAGTCACCTTAACCGAACGAAATCATTTAGTTTTAACTAAACTCAAAACCTCCAATTCTCAGTGTAAATTGACTTCAAATTCTTCAACTAATTCTCAACCCGATCCCGTGCGGCTAGAAATCTTTAAAAATTTGTTCCAATTTATTGCAGAACAAATGGGAATTACCCTACAAAATACAGCCGCTTCTGTTAATATTAAAGAACGCCTCGACTTCTCCTGTGCCGTTTTCGATCAACAAGGTCAACTCGTTGCCAACGCGCCCCATATTCCCGTCCATTTGGGTTCAATGAGTGAAAGCGTTAATAGTTTAATAAAAGCCAAACAACAGAGTCTAAAACCCGGGGATGTTTATATGCAAAATAATCCCTACGATGGCGGAACTCATTTACCCGATGTCACGGTAATTACCCCTGTTTTTGCTGTAGACTCAAACCAGATTTTATTTTATGTCGCCTCTCGGGGTCATCAAGCCGATATTGGTGGAATTACCCCCGGTTCAATGCCTCCAAATAGTACAACCATTGAAGAAGAAGGGATTTTAATTGATAACTTTAAATTGGTAAATCAGGGACAATTTTGTGAGGTAGAATTGTTAGAGTTGTTAAGGTCAGGACGCTACCCTTCCCGAAATTATGATATTAATATTGCCGACTTACAAGCCCAAATTGCCGCCAATGAAAAAGGCGTTCAAGAACTCAGAAAAATGGTTAATCAATACGGTTTAGAAACCGTACAAACCTATATGAGTTATGTACAGGATAACGCCGAAGAATCCGTGCGAAGGGCAATAGATGTATTGAAAGATGGCGAGTTTATCTATGAAATGGATGGCGGTAGTCAAATCAAAGTTAGCATTAAAATTAACAAACAAACTCGCAGTGCGACTATCGATTTCACAGGAACATCTCAACAGTTAAACAGCAACTTTAACGCCCCCCAAGCAGTCTGTAAAGCAGCCGTTTTGTATGTATTCAGAACCCTCGTTGATGATCATATTCCCCTGAATGCAGGCTGTTTAAAACCCCTGAATATTATTATCCCTGAAGGCTGTATGCTGAACCCTCGTTATCCGGCGGCTGTGGTGGCGGGAAATGTCGAAACCTCTCAAACTATTGTTGATGCTTTATACGGTGCGTTAGGCGTGATGGCAGCCTCTCAAGGTACCATGAATAATTTTACCTTTGGAAGCGATCGCCATCAATATTATGAAACCATTTGTGGCGGTTCAGGCGCCGGGAAAAACTTCAATGGTACCGATGCGGTTCATACACACATGACCAACTCTCGTTTAACCGATCCAGAAGTATTAGAATGGCGATTTCCAGTATTATTAGAAGAGTTTAGTATTCGCCCAAATAGTGGCGGAAAAGGTCAATATCACGGCGGAAACGGGATCACTCGAAAAATTCGTTTCCTCGAAAAAATGACCGCGAGTATTTTATCAGGACATCGCATTATTCCTCCTTTTGGACTGGCGGGAGGCGAAGCAGGTTTAGTCGGTAAAAATTCCGTTATTCGGAATGATGAAACTGTCGAAATATTGGGAAGTACCGCTACTATTGAAATCAACGAAGGAGATTTATTTATCATTGAAACTCCAGGCGGTGGCGGATATGGAAACCCAGATGTAAACCCATGAATTAAAAACACAAAGACACCGAGAAAACTTGAAAAATAATCTTTGTGTCTTTGTGTCTTTGTGGTGAGTTAACCCTTCCATAAAAGGCTTTTTTATTTTAATAAAAGTCAATCATAGGACTAGATTTTACTCGATTCTATAGCCTGGAATCCTTAAGTATTTGCTACAGATGATGGATGGGGAGATAGGGAGACCTTAATCTTGTCGAACTGTTGCAGGAGCGATCGCACATCCCAACTTGCCAGTATCGTATAAGATAATCAAACGACCATCGCTCAACTGTTGATCAACAATCACGTGAACGTCTTAGTTGTTGGAAATGGAGGCCGTGAACACGCCCTCGCCTGGACTCTACTGCGATCGCCAAATGTTTTACAGGTGATCTGCACCCCTGGAAATGGGGGAACCGCGACCCTCAAAGGCTGTCAAAATTATCCGATCGCGGTTGATGACTTTGAAGGAATTACCCGCATCGCTCAAGAATACAACGTTTCCCTCGTTGTCGTTGGCCCTGAAGTGCCACTGGCTTTAGGCATTACAGACCATTTACAAGCCCACAATATCCCCGTATTCGGCCCCAACCAAGCCGGGGCGCAACTCGAAGCCAGTAAAGCTTGGGCTAAAAAATTAATGCAGCAAGCCCAAATTCCCACCGCCGAAACTGCCGTTTTTACCGACGCAGACACCGCCAAAGCCTACGTTAAAACGGCACCGATTGTCATTAAAGCTGATGGTTTAGCCGCCGGAAAAGGGGTAACAGTTGCGAATACCGTTGAAATCGCTCATGCTGCCATTGATGCGATTTTTGCCGGAGAATTTGGTAGCGAAAACCTGACGGTGGTGGTCGAAGAATATTTAACAGGTCAAGAAGTCTCTATTCTCGCCCTCACAGACGGTTTAACGATTCGTCCGTTAATTCCGGCCCAAGATCATAAAGCTATCGGAGAAGGGGATACAGGGCCGAATACAGGCGGGATGGGTGCCTATGCTCCCACACCCATTATTACAGATTCTTTAACAGAACGTATTCAAACCCAAGTTCTCGAACCCACCCTCGCTACCTTGCAAACCTGGGGAATTGACTATCGAGGTGTGATTTATGCCGGGTTAATGATTAGCCCCGAGGGAGAACCCAAAGTATTAGAATTTAACTGTCGGTTTGGTGATCCGGAAACTCAAGCGGTTCTGGCCTTGTTAGAAACCCCTCTCGATGAACTTTTACTCGCTTGCTGTCAACAACGGTTAGCCCAATTTCCTCCCCTTTCTTGGAAACCTGGAGTCGCAGTCTGTGTGGTTTTAGCTTCCGGTGGCTATCCCGGTTCCTATCAAAAAGGCTATCCGATGACTGGACTCGAACAAGCCGAAGCCACAGGAGCAACGGTGTTTCATGCCGGAACGAAACTTCAAGGGGATCAGGTTTTAACCGATGGGGGGAGGGTTTTGGGGGTGACGGCCGTCGGTTCTACCTTTGAACAAGCGATCGCCAAAACCTACAAAGCGGTAGACTGTATTCAGTTTAACCAGATGTATTATCGGCGGGATATTGGGTTCCGCATTGCCAAACTTTAGAAAATCATAGCCAATCCATCAGGAGTTCTAAAATCAAGGTTATGGCTGTTTAACAAAACTTAACTTAAGATCAGCAGTGGGCATGATAGTGAATAGTTCGGTACACTAGCCCTATCGTTCACTAATCTATCCCAACTCCAAAACCTTAAGATCTCAAACCGTCGGGAGATGCTGGCAATTATAAAAAAAATCGGCGAAATTATAGCAAACTGGTGGTCGGAGTTTAACCTCCAGACTCGTTTAATGGCGGGAGCAACGCTGGTTGTTTCGCTATTGATGAGTGGTTTAACCTTCTGGGCGGTTAATACCATTCAAGAAGATGCGCGTCTCAATGATACCCGCTACGGTCGAGATTTAGGCTTGCTATTAGCCGCAAATGTCGCCCCCTTAGTTGCGGAAAACCAACGGGATGAAGTCGCCCGTTTTTCTCGACAATTTTATACCAGTACCTCCAGTGTGCGGTATATGTTGTATGCTGACCCCGACGGAGACATCTTTCTCGGTTTACCCTTTTCCGATTCGGCCGTCCAAAATTCTCTCACCCTCAGACGGCGGATGCAACTCCCGGAGAATTTCATTGCCAGTGTCAAAGGAGGAGATTTTACTTCAATTCCGATGGTACGCCAACACATTACCCCCGCCGGACAGGTGACAGATGTGTTTGTTCCCCTGATGCACGAAGGACAATATTGGGGAATTTTAGCGATTGGAATTAATCCTAATCCTACGGTGGTTGTCTCCTCTAATTTGACGCGAGATGTCACCTTAGCAGTATTTGTCTCAATTTGGGTGATGGTGATTTTAGGAGCCGTTTTTAACGCCTTAACCATTACTCAACCGATTAAAGAACTGTTGAGAGGGGTTCAAAATATTACCGCCGGGAATTTTCAGCAACGAGTCGATTTACCCTTTGGTGGAGAATTAGGGGAATTAATCGTTAGCTTTAATAAAATGGCTGAACGACTCGAAAGCTATGAGGCTCAAAATATTGAAGAATTAATGGCTGAAAAAGCCAAACTGGAAACTCTTGTTTTAACCATAGCAGATGGGGCAATTTTACTGGATGCTAAGTTAAACATTATTTTAGTTAATCCGACCGCTAAACGTTTATTTAATTGGGATGGAAAAAGTGTTCTTGGTGAAAATGTCATTCATCATTTACCCTCACCTCTTTTACAAGAAATTTCCCAACCGTTACAAAAAATTTCGGACGGAAATCAAGAAGGGGGAGAATTTCGCTGTTCTCTGAGCGAACCCACAAATCGCACCCTCAGAATACTTCTCAATACGGTTTTACTGCACAAAGCACCCGGATTAGATCCCCTCTGTGGAAGCTGTTTTAACCATGTTAATAAAACCTGTCATGATCCCGAATATCCCCGATCAACAGAATGTACTTTCTATGAAGAAGATGATCACTTGAAAATAGAAGATAAATATCGGGAAAGTCTCAAAGGAATTGCCATGACGATTCAAGATATTACCCGAGAAGTAGAGTTAAATGAAGCCAAAAGTCAGTTTATTAGTAATGTCTCTCACGAACTGAGAACCCCTTTATTTAATATTAAATCGTTTATTGAAACCTTACATGATTATGGCGAAGATTTAACCGAAGCCGAACGACGAGAATTTTTAGAAACGGCGAATCACGAAACAGATCGGTTGACTCGTTTAGTCAATGATGTGTTAGATTTATCTCGCTTAGAATCTTGTCGAATTTATCATTTTGAAGCGATAGATATTGCTCAACCCATTGAACAAACTCTACGAACCTATCAACTCAACGCCCGAGACAAAGAAATAGAATTGAGTCAGGAAGTAGAACCCGATTTACCCTCTGTTGTCGGTCATTATGATCTATTGCTACAAGTTTTTGCAAACTTAGTTGGTAACTCTCTCAAGTTTACCGAAGCGGGAGGACGAGTGATTATTCGCGCCTATCTTTTAGATGAAGAACCCAAATTTTACAGTAAAGAAGCCGAAGAAATCGAAAAAGGAGGATGGATTATTTCACCCCCGCCCCCTCGTCCGTTTGATGAACAAATAGAATCATATCCTCCCCAAGCTCAATATGTGCGAATTGAAGTTTCAGATACCGGAAGTGGAATTGCACCGGAAGATCAAGAAGCTGTATTTACTCGGTTTTATCGCGTGGAAAATCGAGTTCATACCCTAGAAGGAACCGGACTGGGATTATCTATTGTTCGTAATATTATGGAGAAACATCATAGTCAAGTTCACTTAATTAGTGAATTGGGTATCGGAACGACATTTTGGTTTGATTTAGCCGTTTATCAGGACATTTCAGGATTTCGTTCTCACACTCAAGAGATTGCATCTGGTGGTGAGTCTTTACCGATAACAAATAACTAAGAACGATCAATAGTCACATCCCATTTGGGCAAACCTTCAGAGAATTGTCAGAATCGCGCCTTTGATCAGTCTTCAAATACACTACAATAGTGAGTCTACCGATGATTGCTGTGCAGTATTAACTGGAAAATTGGTCTCAACAGCATTGTTTTTTTGTTTAGGCATTAACCACTTACCAAACTTGGAATAAAGAGCAGGAATAACCAACAAAGTCAAGGCTGTAGAAGTAAATAAACCACCCAAAACCACAATAGCCAACGGTTGCAAAATTTCATTTCCGGCGCCACTTGCGATCGCCAACGGTAACATTCCCAAAGCAGAAGTCAACGCAGTCATTAAGATAGCATTCACTCGTTCCAAAGAACCCTTGACAATTACATCTTTGAGAAACATTCCTTGAGCAAACTTATTGTTGTAATTGTCTACCAACAACAAACCATTACGAACCGCCACCCCAAACAAAGTGATAAAACCGATCAGAGAAGCAATTGAAATCACACCCCCCGTCAGCGCAATTGAGATAATACCACCGACTAACGCCAACGGTAAATTGAGCATAATGGCGATCGTTGCCGGAAGCGATTTCACCGAGAAGATCATCAAAATCCCAATGATAATCGCAGCCAAAATGCTATACACCAGTAAATTATTAGTTGCCCGTTGTTCCGATTCAAACTGTCCGCCATACTGAATAAAATAACCGTTGGGCAGTTGAATATTCTGTTTAATTGTGGCTTGAATATCGCCCACAACACTCCCCAAATCCCGTTCAGCAACATTAGCAGAAACAACAATCAACCGGGAAACATCCTCGCGATTTACAACATTTGCTCCCATGCCATATTCAACCTCAGCAACCTCGCTCAGAGGAATAATTTCCCCCGTCGGAGTCGAAATCGGAATAGCACGAATAGCATCTAAACTATTACGAGCATTTTCTGTTAACGAAACCGAGATATCAATAAGCTGCTGGTTTTCTGGAACTTGCGAAACCACCCGACCATTCAGAGCCGTTTCTACTATCTCTGATAATTGTTCCATACTCAACCCATAGGTTGCTGCGGCTCGTCGATTATATTGAATTTGTACCTGGCGGATGGGTAATTGCGGTTCAAGTTGCAAATCTACAACCCCAGAAATTGGTTTGATGACATCTCGAACCTGTTCGCCAATTGTACGCAGTTCCGCTAAATCTGGGCCAAAAATTTTCACAGCGATCGCACTTCTCACCCCCGATAAAACCTCATCCATGCGGTGAGAAATAAACCCGCCAATATTCGGAGCAACTCCCGGTAATTTTAAAAACGTTTCCCGCAGTTCCTTAACGCTTTCTTCGCGATTTTTGAGCGCAATATCGCTGAGTTCGACATCAACATGAGCCATATTTACCCCCGCACCATCCGCATCGCCAGGAGTGCGCCCCGCCCGAACTTGCACCCATTCATAGAGAGGATTATCTTTGAGTAAATTCGATAATGCCATCCCCGCCCGGTTCGTCATATCTAGGGACACTCCCGGATACAACACCATTGAATTGACCAAAGATTTCTCTTGAAACTCCGGCAAAAACACCCGTCCGAGGGAAGGCACAATTGCACAAGTTCCAACCAACGCAGCCAACGCCATTGCTAATATAATTTGAGGCGATCGCAACGACACATTCAACAAAGGACGATACAACCGTTCCGCCCAACGCGAAATAAACGTTCCTTCTTGGGGCAAAGTTTGGTTAGCCAATAAAATCGCACAAAGCGCCGGAGAAAGCGTCATCGCCACCAAAGTAGACGCACAGATCGACAGCAAATAAGCCAACCCCATCGGCGCAAAAATTCGCCCTTCCACACCCGTTAAACTAAAAATCGGTGCGAAAACCACAACAATAATTACCGTCGAAAAAATCACCGCCAAACGCACTTCTACAGAGGTATCATAAACCACCTCAAAGGGATGTTTAGGATTTCCCTGGGCTTGATTAGTTCTCAGTCCCCGATAACAATTTTCCATGTCTACGATCGCATCATCCACGACTGACCCAATGGCAACCACTAAACCGCCCAAAGTCATCGTATTAATGCCCAAGCCCAAGGCTTTCATAAACATTAACCCGATTAATAAAGAGAGGGGAATTGCGCTCAGAGTAATCACAGCAGTCCGCCAATTCATCAAAAATAGCAGCATAATTACCGAAACGATAATAATGCCTTGAATCAGAGAACCGCTAACATTGCCAATGGCAGAATCAATAAAATTAGACTGGCGAAAAGTGCGAACGATCTGCACATCAGTTGGAAAAGTTGGCTGCAACGATGCCATCACCGCTTCTACGGCTTTAGTCACAGTGGGCGTATCCACATCGGGTTGTTTGTTAATCATCAAGACAACCGCAGGCTGTCCATTAAAGCTGGCATCGCCCCGCTTCAGGGCTGCACCCGTTTGAACTTCCGCCACATCTTCCAGCAAAATGGGGATGCCGTTTTCTACCTTCACCACTGACTGCTGCAAGTCTTCTATCGAGTTCACCTGCCCAATACCGCGCACTAACAGTTCTTGGCCGCCACCAATCAGAAAACCGCCCGGAGCGTTAGAATTTGCGCCTCTGGCGGCATTGGTAACATCAGTTAGGGAAACCTCAAGCGATCGCAATTTCTCTGGATCAACCAACACCTGTTCTTGACGTTCATCGCCGCCATAAATCGTCACTTGAGAGACTCCCGGCACAGAAACAATTTGATTGCTGAGGGTCACTTCCACCAAGCGACGCAGATCCATCAGGGAAGTTTGCCCCTGTTCATTGACCGTGAAAGCATACTGTAAAATCGTACCGAGTGGGGATACCAAAGGCGAAATTTCCGGGGAATGTGCGCCCTCTGGTAGCTGGCTGGTGACTTGTTGGAGGCGTTCTGTAACAGCCTGCCGTGCTTTGTAGATATCAGCCTCTTGGTCAAAGACAACCTGCACCATTGACAGGCCCACCTTAGAAGACGATCGCACCGTCGTTACTCCCGGCAAGCCGTTCACCGCACTTTCAATGGGTACGGTAATTTGGGTTTCGACTTCCTCGGGAGCGAGTCCAGGTGCTTCAGTGTGAATATCAACTTGGGGCGGCGCAAATTCGGGAAATACATCTAGGGGCATTTGGGTAACGCTAAAAACCCCCCATAGCGTTACTAAAATTGCACAGACAACGATTAGCCAGCGTTGGGCAATTGAATTTTTGAGCGTTTGATTCAGGATTGAGTTTAGCATTGAAATCGTTGGAGAAAATTCAACGGACTAGGCAAACAGCTAGGGGCGGCTTGGTGCAAAAATCTCTGTTTTCCCAGAAACAATTGATATAAACCCGCCCCGGAGGTTACTGGTGGGAGGGGGGCGGGTTTACAGAGGTTATCTGTGGGAATCGATAATTTAAGTCCCAACCCGCCCCTACAAAAACTTTGAAAAAGCGGGTTTACAGAGGTTATCTGTGAAAATCGATAACTTAAGTCCCAACCCGCCCCTACAAAAACGGTTAAACTTTGTTCTTGCGGTTGCCCATAACAACAAATCCCCCAACTAATAGCGCTACTCCCCCAGCCAGGGCTGCTAAAATTCCCATTGGGAACCCGCCAGATTCTTGAGTTGTTTCACCCGTTTGTTGAGCGATCGCATCCGACTGAACCAGATTTCCCGTAGTATCGTGGCTATGAGGGATTCCTTGAGCATCGGCTTGAGCATGAGTAATATCGGTTTGGGGAGAAGATGTTGGGGCTGGACTAGCGGCTACATCGACGGTTTGGGTTTTGCGGGATTCGGCGTAGAGGGATAAGCTACCCTGAGTGACTAAATTTTCCCCAACAGACAATCCTTGAGTCACTTCAATCAGTTCACCTTGGGTTGCACCAGTCGTAACCGGAACAGGTTCATAGAAATTTTCATACTGCACAAACACAAGCTGTTTACCATCGGAATCAACTAATGCAGTTGTCGGAACCATCACCCCGTTTCCATCTGCTGTAGCTTGTTCGATGGGGGTGACAACAATCCCTAACATTGAATCGGTTTCGGGATTAACCTGAACTCGTTCTATCCCGCCTTCGGCTTGAAATTCATCGCCATGTCCCACATGAGCAAACACAAGGTTAGGTGTAGCGATCGCTAAACTCACAACCAAAATAGAACTAATCATTGAAAAGGGCTTCATACTATCTCCTCACAAAAATGCAGATTTAACCAAAATTATCCATAGTGTGCCAAAGAGCAGATGAAATTCAGGTGAAATCCCAGCGAGTTCGATAAAATCAAATTCGTGATTGTTTTTTTGGAACAATGCGAATTCTGTTAGTTGAAGATGAAACCGATTTGGGATTAGCCATTAAACAAGTCTTAGTGAGTGAAAAATATATCGTCGATTGGGTTACTGATGGTACTCAAGCCTGGAACTATCTGGAAAGTCAGTGGACAGACTATACAGTAGCGATCTTTGACTGGCTGCTTCCTGGCTTGTCTGGGTTGGAGTTGTGTCAACGTTTGAGAGTGCATCAAAATCCCTTACCTGTGCTGATGCTAACTGCTTTGGGACAATCGGAAAATCGGGTGAGGGGGCTAGATGCGGGCGCAGATGATTACCTGGTTAAACCGTTTGTGATGGAAGAATTGTTAGCGCGGTTGCGGGCGCTTCAGAGGCGATCGCCTCAAATTCAATCTCCTTCCCTCACCATTGGGAGATTCACTCTAGATTATGCCAATAATTCACTGTGTATTGGGTTAGAAGAACCCTATCAAACAATTCCTTTAACGGTTAAGGAATTTCAAATTATGGCTTATTTAATGCAAAACCGCGATCGGATTATCTCAGGGAGTAAAATTCGCTATCAACTTTGGGATCTCAATGAAGAACCCGTGAGCAATGTTGTAGCCGCACAAATGCGATTATTGAGACGTAAATTCGCTAACTATGGCTGTGATTGTCCCATCGAAACGATTCCCGGTCAAGGCTATCGATTTAATACATCATTGATCGAATTATAGCACTTATCATACTGCTGAGGTACAGGACTTTATGCTTTTGCCTTTTGCCTTTTGCCTCTTGCCTTTTGCCTCTTGCCTATTATGAATACTCACAAACTCTTTCGCCGTAGTCGGACTCGATTAGCACTTTGGTACGCAGTTGTGATGGGAGTGATTTTGAGCCTATTTGGGTTAGGAATGTATCGAGCGCTCATTCAGTCTAACTGGGATGCTTTGGAACGGGAAATCGAGTCAATTGCCGGAACGCTCCATGATAGTTTAGAACCCATGTTACCTGCTTCTGGAGATCCGGTCGTTATTTTGCAGCAAATTTTTCCAGAATTATGTCTAGCTGGGCAACTTTGTAACGTCAGCCCGACTCTAATTGAGCGACATACAATCGGCATTAGCGATCGCAATACCTATTATATACGATTGTTTGATTATCGAGGAAAACTCCTAGCCTTTTCACCCAATCAACCGTCTGAACTTTCTAACACTTTAAATCCTAGTTCTTGGCAAACGATTAATGCTGTCGATGGCACAGGTTATCGTCAATTTACCACGATTCTACACAGTGCTGATGCTCATGTTTCAGAGCAGAATAATACTTCCTGGGGTTATCTACAAATTGGGCGCACTTTAGCCTCTTTTGACGCTGAAACAAGACGAATTCAATGGATTTTGTTGATTGGGTTTCCGATGGCTTTAGGCTGGGTTGCGGCTTCTAGCTGGTGGCTTTCAGGGTTAGCCATGCAACCGATTTATCAGTCTTATCAACAGCAGCAACAATTTACTGCTAATGCAGCCCATGAATTGCGATCGCCTCTTGCGAGTCTCTTAGCAACAGTAGAAGCCCTCTTACGAGTTCCCCCTTCTGATCTGCAAAATATTAATATGATGTTAGATACAATTGAACGGCAAGGACGACGTTTGAGCCACTTAATTTCCGATCTATTATTACTTAGCACTCTCGAACAAAATACATCTTCAAAACCGTTTCAAGTTTGTTGTCTCAATGACCTAATTAGTGATTTATCCGAGGAGTTTTTAGAATTGGCTGTTGCCTCAAATATTGAACTTTATAGCACTGTTCCTGAGCATCTAATTTATGTTCTCGGAAACGAACAACAACTTTATCGATTAGTCTCTAACTTGATTGCGAATGCGATTAACTATACACCATCAGGAGGATGCGTCAGTATTGATTTAAAACAGTGTGATTCCACAGCAATTGTCACCGTAAAAGATACAGGAATTGGAATTCCACCTGCTGAACAATCTCGGATTTTTGAACGCTTTTATCGGGTTAATAGCGATCGTTCGCGTCAAACGGGCGGAACCGGATTAGGATTAGCCATTGCACAAGCAATTACCCAAGTTCACAAGGGTCAGTTAAGCGTTGAAAGTCTACTGGGCAAGGGGAGTGTTTTTACATTACAGTTAGCTGTTCCTTCTTTTCAAGCATTTTATAGAGAGAGAAAACAAAATTGAATTGACTCTTTTATTGTCAGCTTCCTAACAAGAGTATTAAACAATTCACAAAATTAATTTGAGTTTTAAAAGGAAAGGAGTAAATTGTTTGTCAATAGCAAAAATTCTGACAGAACCCACTCCGACGGTTTGATTGTCTGTTTAAAAAATAGACAACAGCAAACTCACAACTAACAACCCCAACACCACAAACCAAATTCCATGATTTTTCACCCAATATTTGATCGCTTCCAAACCTTGAGGAGAAGATTTAACAGGCGAGGGCGGTACAATCGGTTGAGAACGATCATGATACAGCGTGCATTCCTTGGCATAGGGACGTTGAGGAAAATTGCAGGTATCATCTTCATGGTAAAGACAACTGCTACACAGGTAAGTATCTTCTGTAGCTCGATGCAGGGGGATACCCGGATGACCAAACGCCTTAAGCTGAAATTTGCAATGGGGACAAGCGATCGCCTGAGAATCAACGGGTTGATGACAACGAGGACATTCTGGCATTGTAAATTTTAGATGATGTGTTGGAGAATATCAAGGCGAAAGATCGCACAATAAAATGTAAGCCAGGACCAATTAAATTTGGCGTCTAATTCACCATTTTAGCCAAACACCAATCAAAACGATGGACAATAACAACAACTTACTGAAACAACTGCTGATGCTGGGAATTGGGACAACCTCCCTGGTTGCGGAAAAATTACAGGAAGTCACCGATCAATGGGTCAAAGATGGTACTCTCAACTCTGACCAAGCTAAAATCTTTATGGATGACATGATGCAGCGACTCAAACTCGAACAAGGAAACTTTGAGGAACTGCTTCAGCGACAAATGCGGAACGTCATGCAAGATGTTGGGGTTCCCCGTCAGTCTGAACTTGATGAGTTAAGGGGACGACTAGATCGTTTAGAACGTCAAATTCGGGATTTGGAAAATCGTCTTTGGCGTTAGGTACCCTCAAGCTGTAAAGTAAAAGTCTGGGTTTGTATCTAACGCAGACTGAGGAGAGTTAACCGTGAGAGAAATACTAATTAGCCTGGGTATTGCTGTTGTTTGTGCTTTAACTTTGCTTGTTGCTCAAATTACGACGACAGGAAAAGAAGCAACTGCATCAAATATCCCCAGGACTCAACAGACTTCGACTCAGAAGGTTGCAACGTCCAGTAACCCTCTGTTAACCCAAAGCATTGCTTCTACAGCCAATGTGATTCTAGCTCAAAATATGGATAGCGAAAAAAATATGGTGAAAACTGACTCCGGTTTGCAGTACGAAGACTTGAAGGTGGGAGACGGTGCATCTCCTCAAAAGGGTCAAACAGTTGTAGTTCATTACACTGGAACTTTAGAAGATGGCAAAAAGTTTGACAGTTCCCGCGATCGCGGTCAGCCGTTTTCGTTTAAAATTGGTGTCGGTCAAGTCATCAAAGGTTGGGATGAAGGCGTCGGTTCGATGAACGTAGGTGGACAACGTAAACTGATCATTCCCTCTGATTTGGGTTATGGTTCACGCGGCGCGGGTGGTGTGATTCCTCCGGATGCTACCTTGATTTTTGATGTGGAATTGTTGGATATCAAATAATCGCTTTTCTGCTTCTAGGAATTAGCAGATAGGGGGTGAGGGAGATGATAGATAACTTGTTCACGGTCTCCCCCATCTCCCCATCTGCTGCATATTAAAAGGTCGTATTTTAACACCTTAATCCCTGATATTGAGCTGATTGGCTGCAATTTAACCTGTAGTGGTTCGCGGGTGTTTTTACAATGAAAGAGAAGTAACTTAGTAGACGATTTATGGTACAACACGGTACTATCTGTAAGATCAGATAATAGATCTATGCAACGAGCCTTCAAGACCAAACTGAAGCTGAACAACCGTCAAAGAACCTTAATGGC